>JAQYWN010000077.1 GCA_029379265.1 Rhizonema sp. NSF051 | reverse complement strand
TCTTTTGATAGAAGCAATAATACACTCTAAAGATAGAGCCGTTTTGGAAAAATCAAAAGTTATTCTGATAACAATTCAAGCTCAACAAGCAGTAAAAGTTAACTTTCAACTGTTAACTGCCTAAACGATTATTTAATAACTCAACTAGGATTGCCATGGAAAGCAAAGAATTTTTTTGGAGAATGAACTAGCACAAAGTGCCGTTAAAACTTATAACAGTTAAGCGGTAATTAGGGTCATCGCTAACCGCTAATAGCTTTTATCAACATTATTTTAGGAAATATCAATACTCATGGCTAACCAAAACGATTCCCAAAGCTATAACCGTGAAGTTCGACAGGATTCTTATAACGATGCTGAGGGTAATACCCACACTAATGTAACACGAGTAGAAGAAACCATTAATAACAGCACCAACGCTCCTAACCCTGAATCTTATAAAGATGGCTACGTTCAAGGTGTCGTTTCAGAACAACGCCTAACTGAGCGAGATGAAAATAATGCTTCACGGGGATTGCTGATTGGCATACTTGTTACTGGATTAGCTGGCTTGACTGCTGCTGCAGTCTTCTTCCTCAATCAACACGATAATGAACCCGCAACGAACACTGTTGCACCTGCCCCAGTTGTCGTTCCTCACAAGCCAAGCGCCAGTCCAACACCAAGCGCCAAGCAAACGACTATCATTGAAAAAACCAAAGAAATTCGAGTACCAGTTCTGGTTCCTCAACAACAAGCCCCAGCACCGACTGTAACGGCACAACCTCAAAGACAAGACATTAATATTTCTATTCCCACATCAAAGCCGTCTGCGGAAAAACCCGCAACTTCAACGCAGACATCCCCGACTCAGTCTAAGAGTCGGAGTGATAGTAGTTCAACGGCTAGTCCGAAAAGCGATAGCAGTACCTCGACTCCAACCACTGGAACAAAAAGCGATAGCAGTACCTCAACTCCAACCACTGGAACAAAAAGCGATAGCAGTACCTCAACTCCAACCACTGGAACAAAAAGCGATAGTACTACCTCAACTCCAAGTTCTGGTACATCAAGTCCAAAGGATTCCACATCCGGCAGTGGTTCCGGAAATACTGGTGTAAATAGTACTGATAATTCCGCTCAATAACAAATACTTGTAAAGTGAGAATTGTGTAGAGACGCCATGATTGAAGCGTCTCTACAAAGGAATCGGGTTGAGGCATCATATCACGTTCGCCTAATTACTTATAAATAAAAGATAGGCTCGTAGTTGCGCTTTAGCGCTCTTAACTGTTAAGAGCGCTAAAGCGCAACTACAAACTTTCCGCATGAGTGTTCAACCGAACATAAATTCCTTTCATCGCTGACCAAGAGGCAGGGGAGCTTTCTAGCAGTCTTGCTGGGGGAAAAAATTCTTTCCTTCCCCTGCGTGCAAAGGTCTCAAGCCCCTCCATTTATGGATGGAGAATAACAAAAATGTCTGCGCGCTCCACGTAGTGCGCGAAGTCTGCCGGGGGAAGCTTCTGTCCGGTAGACTTCGCAAGAAATACTACGTCCTTATTACAAGCCTCTGCATTTATGCATGGGGTTTTCCCCCTGCTCCCCTCCCCCAGCAAGACTGCCTCTTCTTGACTGAGACCGAATTTCGGAGATCACCGAGGTGGCAGGAAAGCGCTTTTGAAATGATTCCGCTAGCGAGACATTGATTTTCTTGAAAATCTTATCAAACTTTTCAACCTCTTGAGGAGTTAGGTTGAATTCGGTTAAATCGAGTACAGCTTCGGCATCAACTAACACAACTTCATCACTTTCAGAAATGTCTACTGCAATTAAAAGGCTTTCGACAGCAACAAGTTTATCTAAATAACTGTCCATATATTTTTGATAATTTTTGATAAGATATTTGTCAGTATGTGTTTATAAGTGTGCATTTTCCATCTAACTTGAGATATATCTCCATTGGATAAACAACAAATGTCGTTCTTCTAGGGAGACTGAAGCTATGCACCAGACACTGAGCAAAGCTGGACAATTAGCACGTTTACTGAATGTATAGCCAGATTCAGTCTTTACAGATTCCGTTGATCAAGTCATCGTACCCGTGAGTGCTTTCTGTGCTTACGGCTCTATCGCTGGGTGTTAAATAGGTTTAAGATCTGTCTGATTGCCTATGATCAAAACTTTACGGCTATGAGTGGGTAATATCCACGCGACAACCAAGACTGAACAATCGACGCCGGAACTGAGGACTACCATAATCGGCAGCAATAGGTATGCCAACTGATACGTTAAATCAAATCAACATCCCAGCAATACAAGCAGTTATAAAACCCGCTAGCAATCCGCCAAACATTGCTCTGACTCCCATACGTGCTAAATCATGTTGACGCTCTGGCGCGATTCCAGTAATTCCGCCGATGGTAATTCCAATTGAGCCTATATTAGCAAAATTACATAGAGCATAAGTCGCAATAATGACTGCTCTTTGAGAAATTTGATGCTTCTCTATCAACGTCTTCAAATCTAGGTAAGCGAGAAACTCGTTGAGAATTGTCTTTTTACCCAATAATGCCCCTACTTGTCCGCAGTCTGCCAAAGGTACGCCCATTAACCACGCTACAGGTGCCATAACAAAAGACAAAATCCACTCTAATGATAAGGAACGCAAACCAACAATCGCTCCTAACCATCCCAACAGCGCATTCACTGCAGCTAGCAACCCTAAAAAAGCTAGAATCATTACCCCCACATTAACTGCCAGTTTTACACCATCCAACGCTCCTGTGGTAGCAGCATCAATAACGTTGACGTAAGTTGTTTTCACATCGATTTTGACATTCCCTGCGGTATCGGAGACTTCCGTTTCCGGGTAAAGTAGTTTTGATACCACTAACGATACAGGTGCAGTCAGAAAGAAAGCGGCAATCAAATGTTCTTTTGGTAACCCAAAGGACAAGTAGACTCCCAAAACCCCACCTGCAATCGTAGCATAACCCCCCGTCATCACCGCATAGAGTTCTGATTGCGTCATTGTTAGTATATAAGGTTTCACCATCAACGGTGACTCGGTTGGTCCGAGAAAGATGTTAGCTGCCGTTGATAAAGACTCAGATCCCGATGTTTTCATCGTCCTTATCATTACCCAAGCCATGGCATTCACCAGGCGCTGCAAAATCCCGTAGTGGTACAACACGCTGATGAATGTAGAAAAAAAGATAATTGTCGGTAACACTTGGAAGGCAAACGAATTCGTCTTAAAACTCTCTCCAAAAACGAATTTCGCACCGACATCAGAGAATGCTAAAAAATTGCTGATTGCATCGCCTAAAGACTGAAAGACAGCCACACCACCAGGAGTTTTTAGAATCAGCAGTGCAAAGACAAACTCCAATCCCAACCCCCAAGCTACAGTTCGCCAACGTACTGCGCGACGGTTGACAGAGAAGGCGTAGGATATTCCGATGAAAACTAATAGTCCCAGTGCAGAAATGGCACGTTCCATTGTGTACTTTAGATTATTGATAATTGAGTGCGATCGCCTTTGTCATTCGTCATTAGTATCACAAATGACGCGAAATCCTAATTTTTTTATAGGTTAGGATAAGCTTACAGCAGTTTTCAGGTAACCTGACTTCGTTTCTCATTACTAAATCTACCCATCCGGTAAGTTAATCCGACTCGCTTTATAAGTCTGTAAGTATTGTTTGGCGGCATTTTGGGCTGCATTTGCTTCAATACTACCACTCAACCGCTGTTTGACACTATTGTCAATTTCAATACCAGTACTGGACTTGAGGACGCGCTCTTGCAGTGCTAATGCTAAAATCGCTTCGCGGATGTCAGTGGTTTCTTCACCAAAACATCGCTCGAAGAAGCAAGGTAGCTTATTAGTTCAACTGAACAATAATGAAGGCGGGGAGTTGGGAATTCCTTTCATAGCTAATAGCTTACTCACAAACCCATTACCATGCGATAATGTGCCTCAATTTCACCAACAGTTTGAGACTTGCGGTGTGTATCCCACTGACTGTGGTTAAATAATTGTTGCCTCAACTCATCGACATCAATAGTTGTTACTTTTCCATTGGCAACAAGCTGCTTGCCATTCACCCATACACTATTTACAACATTGGTGGGACGTCCGAGAATTAATAAACCAATCGGGTCTGTACGCGGCAGGAGTGATAAACTTGTTAAGTCATACAGCACCAAATCAGCTTTTTTACCAACTGTGAGGGAACCCAATTCCGCCATATTCAGTCCTTTGGCACCTCCACTAGACGCCATTTCCACCGCTTGTCGGGGTGTAATCCAATGCTGATAATCTACATCAGTAACGTTGTGTAAAAGAGAACCAATTTTTATCGCTTCCAGTAAATCTTGGGAGTCATTGCTAGCAGCACCATCACAGCCAAAGGTAACATTTACGCCAGCTTGACGATATTTCAAAATCGGGGCGATGCCACTACCCAAACGTAAATTACTTAACGGGTTGTGAACGACTGTAGATTTGGTTTTGGCGAGAATATCGATGTCAGCGTCAGTTAACCAAACGCAATGGGCAAGGGATGTGCGATCGCTCAGATAACCGATGCGCTGGAGATGTTCCACGGCACTACAGCCATACTTTTCCCGTGCTAGTTTTTCTTGCGCCTTGGTTTCGAGTAAGTGGGAATGACGGCAAAGATTGTAGCGATCGCTTAACTCAATACATCCGGTGAATAAAGCATCAGAACAAAGCTGAATTCCCGTGGGAGCAACTAAAATACTTACACCCTCTTCTGGACGATGAAACTGCCTCACTGCTTCTTCAATCAACTCCAGTGTTGCTGTAGTTAAGCGAAAATAAGGCAGATGAGTCCGTTCGATTTCCCCAGAAGGAATGCCAGCGCTCAGAGATTCATCTTGAATTAAAGGTGCGACAAAGGCACGAATACCGATTTCTTTGTAAGCACTCACAGCTGTTGCGATCGTTTCTAATTCTTTGCCAGGAATCAGCCCCAGATGATCTACCACACTCGTACCGCCAGACAGAAAAGTTTCCACTGCTGTTCCCAAGGCACTGAGGTAGACTTTCTCTAGATCTAAAGGTGCAAAATCGTAGAGTTCCGCAAGCCATAATTCTAAAGGAAAAGCCGGTATCGCCCCTCTAAGCCACATTTCGGAGGAGTGAGTATGAGCATTGATGAATCCTGGCAATAAAAGTTTATTTTCACCATTAATCGCCGTCCCAATTACATCTAGACTGGGTTCAATGGCGGCAATAATTCCGTTCACAACCTGTACGTCAACAGTGTTGTAACCATCAACAGCCGCAATCAAAACATTCTGAATTGTAAAGTTCACAGTTTTAACCTAGATTATTTAATGCAACGTTAATAAAGATTTTATAGAAAAAGAAAATCAATAATGCTATGTAAGTGGTTAGTTGTTGATTGTCACATGATACTACTAACCGTCAGCTAGTTCCCTATTGATTTATGAATCTACCTCTTCGGAAATTAGGAGTTCCACCAAACGCTTGGGCAGTCAATCAGACCCTTGCAGACATTACTCGTCCTCCCCAAACCCCACAACCTGTTATATTATCAACAGAAACCAAAACCTTACGGCTTGATTTAGCAAAAGCGGCGATCCTCGTTATTGATATGCAAAACGATTTTTGCCATCCCGATGGTTGGTTGGCGCATATCGGCGTGGACGTAACTCCAGCACGTCAGCCGATCGCACCTTTAAAAACCTTGCTTCCCAGACTCCGCGATGTTGGTGTTCCTGTGGTGTGGATAAATTGGGGAAATCGACCGGACTTACTTAATATTAGCGCTGGATCGCTGCACGTCTATAATCCCACAGGCGAGGGTGTGGGATTGGGCGATCCTCTACCGAGCAATGGTGCTACGGTACTTATGGCGGGTAGTTGGGCAGCAGCTGTAGTCGAGGAACTGGAACAGATACCGTCCGATATTCAAGTGGATAAATACCGTATGAGTGGTTTCTGGGATACGCCTTTAGATAGTATTTTGCGAAATTTGGGCAGAACAACACTATTTTTTGCAGGTGTCAATGCTGATCAGTGTGTTATGAGTACCTTGCAAGATGCTAATTTTTTAGGATATGACTGTGTATTGGTCAAAGACTGTTCTGCTACAACTTCCCCTGAGTATTGTTGGTTGGCAACGTTGTATAACGTTAAACAGTGCTTTGGTTTTGTCACCGACTCACAAGCAGTTTTAACAGCACTCAATGAGCTAGATTGTTAGTGATGTGTAAGCATTCAGCCCTAATTTGTAAAGCTCGTTTTTCATTTGCACTTTCATCTCCCCGAGTCATAAAATCGCTTTTTGCCTGCGAAAAAAGACCTTTGTTCTCTTTTAGAAACACTGCTTTGAATAGGAATAAACTCACTACCAGCTATTAGCAGTCAGTTATGAACAAAATTTTGTGACCTTGAGACTTCAACCTAACTTTATAACTTTAATATCACCAAAAGGAGATAAATAAATGCACTTAGATAGTTGTGTAATTCCTATTATTAAATCGCCCAAAGATTACCAAGCATATCGTATTAGTCCTAATGACACGAACCGCTTAGCGATTATATTTGATACTGCAAGTGCTAATACTTCCTTGACCTATTGCGTAGAAATTTTTGACGTTGGTGGTCAAACACCGCTCAATCGCCATCAAGGGGCCGTGGAAATGTTTTTCCTGCTCAGCGGTGAAGGAATAGCAATGTGTGACGGTAAGATTGTCCAAATTAAAGCAGGAGATAGCTTGTTAGTGCCTCCCACTGGCACTCATTTCATTAAAAATACAGGTTCTACTCGCTTGTATATGCTGACTATCATGGTTCCCAATGAAGACTTTGCCGAATTAATTCGCAGTGGTATCCCAGTGGAGTTAGACGAGCAAGATATGGCAGTACTTGGTAGATTGGATGCTTGGAACAATCATGCAGGTTTAAACTGTTAATATACGATTAGCTATTGCTCCTGAACCTCCCAAAAAATACCTAATTTACAAAAAAAAATTGATACATAAACATTGTAAGGGAGAACAGATGTTTACCCTTACAAGCTGTGTGGTGCATTGATGTGAATGCTGGTGTATTAAGCCGCCAAGAACGCCAAGGAAGAAGTAACGATTCAATCGAGGCTTGATCGGAACTACCTACGCCACTCCCCAATGGCGCTTCAGGCTTGATTGCTAAGTGCTCATTTTGGCTAAATATTAATTCTCCAAAGACTTGCCAGTTTTACAAAGGAGTTTGCCCAGTCTTTGAACCGGACCCTTGATTCCTCTGGGGGCTTCTTTCGCTGCCTCTTGCGTTTGTTCGCCCAATTTGACGAGAATCTCGCCGATATCAGCGCCTTTTGCTTTGCTGCTCTTGACGCTTTGCTTAAGTTGCTTAAGTTCGTTGGCGATTTCTTTATAATTCTCGTTTTCCGACTTATGTAGTAAAGTGTACCAGTGATCGATAGCACTTACAGCTTTATCTGTATCAATTGAAGTCAAGTCGCCTTCAAGTGTTTCTACCAGAGAGTCAATGTCTTCAATCTGCTCTTTGTCTTCTGCCTTACCAAGTGAAGTCCCTACTGCTTTGAGTTGCTTACCCAATTTTTGCAGTGGAGTTTTCAAATCCTTTTCCGCCTCAGAAGCAATGTGTGAGGTATGTTCGCCAATTTCAATCAGCACCTCACCAATCTCATGACCAGTCGCTTTACCACCCTTAAGAAGTTGTTTGAGTTCTTTAAGGGTTTGAGAAAGCTCTTTAGCTTCTGGTTCGTGCGCTTTGTTGACTATGCCATACCATTCATCTAGCGCATTGAGAGCAGCCTCTGTATCTACCTTAGTCAAGTCTCCATCAAGCGTAGAAAGGAGTGAATCAAGCTTTTGGCTATCAGCACTCTCCTCTGCTGTCTTTTTGTGATCTGTTGTGCCTGTTTTACCAGCCATCGTGCAAACTCCGTTACGTAAGTCAAGTTAATATACAGGCACAAGTTTATACAGTCATAGCAAGCCTTCCCTCACTCTAAAGAGTCAACATATAAACATTTTATACATAATGCTTTGGATAGAGGCTGTATTAAATTTTTGAAATTACACGTACTTACAACCGCCACCAAGTCTTTTGTACGTAACTAATAACTGCGGTTATAATTGCCGCCGCGAACAATAGTAAAATAATCCCTCCTGGGAGAGAAGTCAGAATTTCAAAACCTCTCAGTACCCAAACAGCGATCGCCATACCAAAAAATATGCCGACAGCCTGAGTCAATCTGCGATTCAATGTTGATTGGTTCACGTATCAAAATCTCCTTCTCAGTGCCAAACAAATCAATCTATTATATTAATTTCGTCAGCGAGACTTTGCTAAAATGCAAAAATTGTCTGTTTGAATAATTATTGATAGCCAAGTCAAGCTGTTAACTAAGCTGCATACAGGGTGAATTGGCGCTTAAAAGAGGAATGAAACCCAATAACTATATCGTGCGTAGGTACACCCATATCAACCAGTCGTTCAGGAACAGACTCTTCAATACCATTATATTGAATCCAAATTTTGCCGTCTTGAATGTTAAAGTGCATCACAGGACCAAATATCCGTTTATCTCATCCTCCCATTATGCTTTGATAGACAAAACCCAATCACGCAGGAGTGGATTTACCAAATCTGGTGCTTCATCGTGAGGACAATGACCTGCTCGGAGGAAGTATTCTGATAGTTGGGGATAGTATTGCCGAAACTTCTGGGAACGTTCTCTGGCATTTATCCAAGGATCGGCTTCTCCCCACAACAGCAAAACAGGACAAGTCAATTGCTGGAGTAGCACATCAACTTGTTCTCCTTGGGGGGTGCTAAATACTGAGGAAAAGACATCTATTGCACCTGGATCGCAAGCAGGACGGTGAATTTCATCTACTAGTTGGTCTGTAATTGCGGTCTTATCAAGATAAACTTTCTCTAAGGTTTGACGTATAACCCAAGGTTGTTGTATATACTGAAACAAAAGAAACCGCGCCCAGGATTGCTGAAAAATCCATTTGACAATGTCTCCCAGGAGTTTTTGCAACTGTTCGTTGAGTGAAGGTGGCTGAATTTCACTTTGTAACGCTTCAGGTTCAACAGAAGACTGGTTTTCGCTAAATGGGCCAGCACTATTGAGCAAAACTAAACCAGCAGCCGTATCGGGACGTTGTGCAGCAACACATAAGCTGGCATAGCCACCAAGAGAATTACCTGCTAAGACTGCTTTTTGACCAATAACTTCAGTAATAAAGTCGTTGAGTTGGTCGCGCCACAAGTCTCCACTATACTGGATCTTAGGTTTGGCTGCTCGTCCAAATCCCAAAAGGTCGATCGCATACACTTCAAAATCGTTACACAATCCTGTGATATTCTTACGCCAGTGATCTGTAGAAGCACCAAACCCATGTACCAATAATAAGGGTGGACGTTCCGGATGTTTCTGTCCCGCCTTCACGTAGTAAACGCTATGCCCTCGCCACTGCCAATATTTACCTGGAATTGGGGTTGTCGAAGGGGCTGTCGTTGCCTGCATAATCCTACGAAATATTAAGTAACTTTAATAATCTTAACAAAAAACTCAGCAAAATTTGTCATTTGTGATCTGTCTTTTGTCATTTATTGTTTGTAGCAGTAAATCACCAATTGACTAATGAGCAATAACAAACAACTCATCACAGGAACAACTAAATTGCTAGGAGTGATTGGGCATCCGGTGGAACACTCGCTGTCGCCGATCATGCACAATGCCGCGATAGCAAGTTTGGGACTGGATTACGTCTATGTTCCGTTTCCTATAGAACCACAAAATTTACAGGCAGCTATCCAAGGTTTCGCTGCTGTGGGGGTTGTCGGCTTTAATGTGACAATTCCTCACAAACAGGCGATATTACCTTTGTTATCAGTAGAACCGATTGCCCAAGCTATAGGGGCAGTGAATACTGTGGTTCGTAAACATGGTCAGTGGATAGGCACAAATACTGATGTAGAAGGGTTTCTCTACCCTTTGCAAATACATCATCAAGACTGGAGTCAGAAAGTAGCGGTGATTTTAGGCAATGGTGGCGCGGCGAGGGCAGTTGTCGCAGGTTGTACTCAACTTGGTTTTGCGGAAATTTATGTTGTTGGACGAGATATGCAGAAGTTAAAAGAATTTCACAGGAGTTGGGATAATTCGCCGTTAGCAGTGAATTTACAAGTTCGTACATGGGATTCACTGCCCAAATTAATTCCTCAAGCAAACCTGCTCGTCAACACAACCCCCATCGGCATGTATCCTCAGGTTGAGGTGTCGCCTTTGAGTGCAGAGGAAATGGCACATCTGCCGCTCGGAGCGATCGCTTACGATTTGATCTACACGCCGAAGCCAACAAAATTTTTACAACAAGCACAGCAAGTGGGTGTCATTGCGATCGATGGACTAGAAATGTTAATCCAACAAGGTGCAGTTGCATTAAAAACCTGGTTGCAACAGCAAGTTCCAGTAGATGTGATGCGCCAAGCACTACTGTTAAAGTTAGGAGGCGCGTAGAAGTGGGTTTAATTGAGATATGTCAGGTTAATCCAGCCCGTACAGTCAGCGCGCTCGATGTACAGTCGGAAGACAGAACTAGTTTTCTATGAGTTATTACTCATTCCCCAGCGCCAATTATAGCTATTCCATTCGTAGATGCCGGGAATTTCGTATTCAGCATTGTTATTGAAGCGAATCAGGCAACTGGTAGAGGCACGATCACCATAGTTGATTTCCTCGACTCGAATCACGGTACAAGAAAACCACTCAGGGGTACAAGGACCATTTTCTTGTACCCACTCCCATAAAGCATTACAAATTTCTATGCGATCGCCTACTTTCAACTTTGGTGTGTATTCAAAAGAATACTTATTAAAATGATATGGCTCAACGCGATTCAGCCACTGCAAACCATAGCGCTCTCGGATAAATTGTACAGTTCCAGAGTCACTTTCATGCCACCAGTCGTTCAGTAACTGTGCTTTCCAGGAGTAATTTTGTTCCTCGTGTAGTTTGACGAACTGTAAAAATGCTTGTAATTCTTCTAGGGTAAGTTCGTCCAGAGGGTTGTTGGTGTCTGACACCGCAGGACGAGATCCCATAAGTTGCTGAACCTCTTGCAGTAATACCTCTTTCTGTGTATCAGTGAGAGGGCAGCGCAGTGCATCACAACGATCAAAGGCTGTTTGCAGGGCTACTTCAATCTCATCTGGACTCATAAGTTATATAGCAATTGAGGGTTTGATTTTATTATTACAAAAAACAAAAACGACTTTTCAACCCCCCTAAGGGTTAATTTCAAGGTATGCTGAGGAGCGAAAGTTATCTGTTTTCAATTCATTGCTATGGAACCACCGCTTTCGTTTGACGCTGATACGTTGCGGAGTGAGAAGTCTAAATTACTACAGGCGATCGTTCCTATTAGTGAAGGGGATGTTCACTCCGATGCTGTACGCGGTCAGTACAGTGAAGGTACGGTTAAGGATAAGCATGTACCTGATTACCGTGCAGAATCAAAGGTTTCCCCAGACTCCAACACCGAAACTTTCGCCGCCCTGAAGTTGATGATTGATAACTGGCGTTGGGCAGGTGTGCCTTTTTATATCCGTACTGGAAAAGTCATGCCGAAGCGAGTCAGTGAAATTGCTATCCAATTTAAGCGCGTGCCACACTTAATGTTCCGCCAAACTGCCGTTGAAAAGCTAGCACCCAGTTTTCTGGTGCTGCACATTCAGCCGGATGAAGGTATTAGCTTACAGTTTGAGGCAAAAGTGCCCGGTCCGGCTATCCGTATGGGTGCAGTGGAGATGGATTTTCACTACGCCGATTATTTTGGGATGACTCCAAGTACTGGCTATGAGACATTAATCTATGATTGTATGATTGGCGACGCGACTTTATTCCAACGCTCTGACAATGTGGAAGTGGGCTGGAGTGTGGTGCAACCAATTTTAGATGCTTGGAAAGGCTCACCAGCAAACTTCCCTAACTATGCCGCCGGCACTTGGGGACCTCAGGAGGCTAATGACTTGCTGGAACGCGATGGTCGGCATTGGAGAAAGATCGAGTAAAGTGGGGTGTATGCCAGATAGTTTTTCGTATGTGACTCAAAAGAGAATCGCTATAAGTTCGGAGCGGTGATGAAAACTCATTTTGTCGGGGTTCTAGTGTAAGCAATGTTACCAGACGAACCGAGTAAAAAGTCAGTCAACATAATTATGTTTGTTAAGTTGATCAATGAATAACCCACAATCTCCATCATCAAAAATCTCGCTGCTGGTTGCTGATGTCGATGGCACGCTTGTCACGAAACAGAAAGTGCTAACTGAACGTGCTCGCAATGCCGTTCAGAAGCTTCACGATGCAGGTATTGCCTTTGCAATCACCAGTGGACGTCCACCTCTGGGCATGAAAATGCTGGTTGATGCGCTCTCGTTGACTTCCCCGATTGCTGCTTTTAATGGGGCGGTGTTTCTGAAACCAGATTTCTCTGTTATTGAACAAAATCTCCTCCCAGAGGCAGTAGCCAAGCGGGTAGTAGAGATTATCAGTTCTCACGGTCTTGATGTCTGGGTTTATAGCGATCGCGACTGGTTTGTGCCGGAACGTCACGGCCCTCACGTTGATCGCGAGGAATGGACGGTCAAGTTCTCACCAACTGTTGTACCAACATTTGATAACTTACTTGACAACGTGGCCAAAATCGTAGGTGTCAGCGATGACTTAGAATTAGTGGCACGGTGCGAGGCAGATACCCAGAAAGAGTTTAGTGGACAAGTTCATTGTAAAGCTGGTGAGAGAAAGGAAGGCGGCGAGGAAGTTTCTGCGGCACGATCCCAACCCTATTACCTTGATGTTACCAATCCCCATGCCAATAAAGGGTTTGTTATTGATCGTCTCTCACAAATGCTGTCGATTCCCAGTCACGAAATCGCCACTATTGGAGATATGCCCAACGATGTACCAATGTTCAAACGCAGTGGTTTGAGTATTGCTATGGGCAACTCCAGCCAAGAAGTACAGAACGACGCTCATTATGTTACGACTTCCTACGAAGACGAGGGTTTCGCTAACGCAGTTGAACGGTTTATTTTGAGAGCGCAGGGATAAGGTTAACTCGTCAATTTACAGCAATTTTCAGGTAAATAGACCACATTCGTAGGGGCGAACGGTGAGACAGCCCCTACGGAGGGAAACCCTCCGTAGGGGAGGGACTGCGATCTTCGCAGCGAAGCGCGAGTCTTCTCACTCGGGGAGACGCTACGCGAACGAGCGTCTCCCGATCTTCGTAGCGAAGCGCGAGTCTTCTCACTCGGGGAGACGCTACGCGAACGAGCGTCAGGGCTGTTCGCCCTTACCATCAAAAACAAAGTCTGATAACCAAACTGCGCGAGTAAAGTATAATCTGGTTCGTGAAGACGGTGTGTGGCGTATCCAGAATATGTCAGTTTTACAAAACAATCGTTAGTTGGGGTTTTTTTAGAAAGAATAGCTTGGGCTGCGGCTTCATGTACAGAATCTAAGGTTCAAAGCCAGATACGAAGCCTGTTTTACTCCTGACTCCTGACGGATGTATTCTGCTATATTAACTTGCCCCGCAGAGCAGCCAGAATGGCTTCTGCCTTTTTCACCTCCCTCCAATAAAGGTTCTCTTTTATCCCAACTTCAAAAACTATGAACCTACCAAAGGAATGATTTGCGCAGATATGCCCAAAGAGAGAATTTGGCTCAATTATCTACAAATTTCTAGATCCCTCCAGTCACCTCCAAGTTAAACCCAGTCATGTAGCTTGCTTCGTCGCTCATCAGAAATGCTACTCCATTCGCCACCTCTTCCAAGCTTCCTAAACGCCGCATCGCTACTGAATTAATCATCTGTTGCTCAACTACCTTAGGATCGGCATCAAAGTACTGCGATCCCACTGCTGCCTGCAATTCTGTTTGCCGTGTCCACATAAAACCAGGCCCGATCAGCGCCGGAGAGAGCGCATTCACCCGAATGCCGTAGGGAGCCAAATCTTTGGCTGCCGTCTGAGTCATACCAATGACAGCAAACTTTGAAGCGCCATATGCCAGCATATTTGGGGGACTAACCACCCCAGCGTAAGAAGCCGTGTTGACAATAACGCCTCCACCTGCATTACGCAGGTGCTGTGCAGCCGCCTTCAGAACGTGAAAAACGCCAACGACATTAATGTTAATCACCTTTTGAAAGTCGTCTGAAGGATATTCATCCGTCTTCGCAAACGCTCCTTGATAGCCTACGTTGTTAAAGACATAGTCGATCCGCCTAAGCTGCTCTACTGCACCACTAAAAGCTTTGGCAACATCATCAGCAGCCGTAACATCACAATGAAATGTGCCGACGGGAACATCGTAACTTTTTAGTTCAGAAGCCACATCTGCCATCTTCTGTTCATTCAAATCTAGCAAGGCTACACCTGCCCCGTTAGCGGCAAAACGGTGTGCCGTTGCCTTGCCAATATCTCCCGCACCACCCGTGATCAAGATAGTTTTACCTGCAAACTGATAGGTTGCAATTGCAGTCATAGTTTTAACCTCTTATTGAAGAATTGTTGCACGCTTCTCATCATTGAAGTGGGGCTAATATGATTCTATTATTGGGCAAAAATTTATCGGCAAGTTAGGAATTTCTTTATTGTACATCCGAGCGACTTCAGAGACTGGCTTCATCCCGTAACGTTGAGCCAGCTTAATCGCTTCTGGATTAGCATCTGGCACATCAAGAAACACCCTCGCTTCAGTTGCAAAAGCAAGCAAGGCGAGTAACAGTTGCTCAGCAATCTGTTCATCGTCTGCATACAATGGTTTAATCCGCTTATACCTCGCGCTTCGTCATACACAGAAAAAACTTCATAACCTTGGTTGCGCAACCAACGAGCAACGAATAACCCCGTACATTCATCTACCAGAAAGCGCATCTAAGTATTTTCTACCACGAGCGGCATAAAAGTTGTATTCGATAGCGATTTACTAGCTATCCTGACGTAGCGTCTATGCCTGATAGAGAAACGGTTTTGAATGGTGAATAGTGTGCTAACGCCTCGAGTCGCACTATTACTGAAGACAGAGTAAAAATACTACTTAACAGAGTGTCAGCAATGTTGAATTACTTTTGAGAATTAGTTTGGTATAGTATGAATAAAAAAGGCTCTGTACTTAATTCATGTAAGATACAGAGCAGTTAAATAAACGAAAACCGCTACAATTCAATAGCGTAATCTTAATTATCGTTAGTTTTTATTGAGTTACTTCTGTCTATTGGTGTAACCTAGCACTTGAAAAAAATACATGTAACTTAAACCAGTGTTTCTATATACAAAAACCAAACCAAGACATTTCCCACCAGAGTAGTAGGTTTAAAAGGACGGCTTCCGGTATTTTTAACATAATGAACAAAAAACTTAAAGTTGGATAAAGGCATCTCTTTGGGGATGCTTATTTTTCAAGGTTGTTTTTGCGGTTCTACCTCATCCTTATCAACCGGAGATATATTGTTAGTGTTGAGGTTTTTTTGTTGTAGTAATCATTCAGATTATGAGTACTACTGGTCAACTTATAGTGCTTGAAAAGTTATGCTGGAGTCAATTGACGAGTCAAAAAATTTGTTAGTAGACACAGAAAAGGTATTGCAACTCGCTGATAAGTTGTTAGCGGATTCTTATAAATCGCTAAAAAACACGAATGAGTTAAAATTTGAGTCTCATAAAAACTTGATTGAATCCAAAAATCTGTTGCAGAAATCTCATAAGGGTGACCTCATATCTTGCACCTGTCTGGATAAACCCTTAATACGCCAATAGGAGTGTAATA
>JAQYWN010000762.1 GCA_029379265.1 Rhizonema sp. NSF051 | reverse complement strand
TCTTGCACTTAGTCATGGAATTGACATTCAAATTTCCAGGTGCAAGATCTGAGTTTAGAAAAAATAGCCACAGCCTTACCAATACCTATTTTATTTGAGAGTAGGCGCAAAAAAGTCCTGCATATTTTTATCATTACCTATTCTCAATACTAAGACTATCTGGTTTCCAATAATCCAAGATTGGTTGAATCAAACCTTTACGGCCTCTGAACCGATTCATATAGTAATTGATAGAACTATATGGCAGCGCAAAAATTTAATCATGATTAGCATAAATTATGCTCAAAGAGCTATTCCTGTATATTTTGAATTTCTGCCGAAATTAGGGAGTAGTAATTTTGATGAACAAACAAAATTTATTTCTCACGTGCTACCATTGTTTAAAGCACATAAAGTAATTGTGTTGGGAGATCGCGAATTTTGTTCTGTAAGATTGGCTAACTGGCGAAGCTCGCCGGAGGAAGCTTCCCCCGGCAGACTTCGCGCTCAGGGAGCAAGGTTTTCTATTTTGTCTAAGATTAAAAAAGACCGAATTTATTGAAAAAGAGAATGGTGTGTGGTCAGAGTTAAATGATTTAGGATTAAAACCAGGAGTTTCCTTATTTATCGAAGGTGTAAAGGTAACTAAGACACAAAAAATAAGCGGTTTCAATTTGGCTGGTAAGTGGAAGCGTAAACATCGCGGAAAAGTACCCAAAGAAGGATGGTTTATCCTGACAAATTTACCCAATCTAAAACAGGCGATCACTGCCTATAAAAAAAGATTCTCTATTGAAGAAATGTTTCGAGATATTAAGAGTGGTGGCTATAATTTAGAGAGTACCAATGTATGCGGTGAACGGTTAATTAGTCTCATTTTATTAATAACAATCGCCTATAGTTCAGCTACTTTTAAAGGGCAAATTATTAAAAGCAAAGGTGTACAAAAATATGTTGGAAGGATAAAAGAATATGGACGTTTTCAAAGAAGGCATAGTAGTTTTTATATCGGCTTATATGGTGAGTCAGCGCTACAGGAGGGTCTCCCTCCGTAGGCGACTGCGAACCCGAAGGGACAAAGCTGGGTCAATTTTATGGAGTCTTGTTGGGGATTAGTCACGCAATTAATGAAATATAATCGCAATAAGCTGGAGTATTATTTGCAAGGTCAAAGGGCTATGGAGCTTATCCTATCTGTTTTATAGCCTCTATGTCACCCCCTCAGCAAAATCACTCATTTGTTTGAGGAGAAAAAATACCAGCAAATTGCCCTCCAAATTTGATGTCTGACGCTGTAAAGTGCGTAAGTTCTAAGATCTCATAACCCTCCTACATGAAACTTTTGTATGCTAACAACTTGGTATAACATCACTATGAGAAACTTATGTCAATGAATTCATAGCTCTTGCACCGACGTTGACTGGTGTTGATATCATTACCGTCAAATACAATCGTGTCAACCACCTACACATCTTGCCACTTTTTCAATGAAACGTCTTCTCTTGATTACAGAACGCTTTCCACCAGATTTGGGAGGTTTAGCTAGTAGTGCAGCGCGATTGGTTGCTACGCTCTGCCAATTGGGTATAGAAATTGATGTTTTAACTTGGAGTCGTTTCTTACAACCGGGTGAAGTCTTACCACCGGAAACACAAGAAACTTCACTCTTCCAGTCTCACGTCTACCGTATAGGATTATACCGTCACTGGGACATGACCATGCCTCATACTCTGAATGTCCTAGAGTGGTTACATCAAACTCGTGCTTACGATGCTGTCTGGGGGCACTATCTATTTCCCAGTGGTTTTCTCGCTACTTGGTTTGCGGCACTTCAAGGTTTACCTAGTACTGTTAGTGCCCGTGGGAATGATATTGACAGAGAAATGTTTCCACCAGGAGATTTTGCTCGACTGCAATGGACGTTGCAACACGCTCAGGTGATTACAGCTGTCAGTGCTGATATGTCTCGCAAAATACGGATTCTTTGTGGACGAGATGATGTTTTGGTGCTGAAAAATGCGGTTGATGTGGAGATGTTTTCTCCCTTGACTCCACAAGCTGTAGAGACTGGAGATGTCATTCGACAAAAGGCTTCATTGGGAATTTCTCCGGAAGAAGTGGTACTGGGATTTTGCGGAGAATTGCGAGAAAAGAAAGGACAGCAGTTTCTGCTGAATGCTTTGACAACTGTTCGGACTTCAGCTCCTGCTTGTTTGTTGATTATAGGTGAGGTACGTTCATCTCAGGAATCGGTGTTGGAATTTTACGCAGCGCAATATCCAGAAAACGCCCAACGCATCATTGTTACCGGGCACTTAACTAATAAAGCTGCGGTTGCTGAACATTTGCGACTTTGCGATGTTTACCTTCAGCCTTCTCTTTGGGAAGGAATGCCAAATGCACTACTTGAAGCGATGGCTTGTGGTTGTTGCTGTATTGCCAGCGATGCGGGTGGGATTCCAGAGGTGATTTCACATGGTGAAAATGGCTTTCTTCTACCTCGATCTCATCTTCACAAGTTGGGTGAAGCAATACTGGAATGTTTGGCAATGCCACCAGAGGAAAAAAGTAGAATTTGTAGTGCAGCAAGCGATCGCATCCTTAATGAATTTTCTCTAGTTCAAGAAAAATTACAACTTCAAACTGTTATAGATCGCTTACAGATATTCAGCTAGCCTTCCTTATAAGCAGCAATCAAAGCCTCTCCAGCATGTTTCCAAGTGTAGCGATCTTCAATACGCCTGCGAGCATTTGCGACGAGTTGAGTCGTCAAGTCTTTATCCCGATACAACCTTAACACTGCATCTTTTATTGCTTTAGCTGAACCTGATTTGACTAGTAAGAAATGCTCTCCATCTATTCCTAATTCTCTCACCACTGGTAAATCGCTCGTAATGACAGGGACTCCTGTTGCCATTCCTTCTAAAATTTTGAGAGGGCAACAACCTTGAACTAAATTTCTGTCATTTGGTGTGAGTGGTGCCAAAATGACATCCGAGGCATGAATGTTTTCTACCAACTGCTTTTGTGAGATTGGTTCTAAAATAGTTAGCTTATCTGCGACTTTCAGCTTTGATGCCAGCTGCTTTAATGCTTGTATCTGATAGTTTCTGGCTTGGGCGATCGCTGTCAAGTTTGCTCTTACGTCTCGATTGATTAATTCCAAAGCCTCAACAGCTAAATTCACACCTTGCCAAGCGGAAAGTGTTCCAAAGTAAAGCATCTGTATGGGTTGGGGAGTGGAGGAAGCAGGGGAGGCAGGGGAGGAAAAATGAGTTCTATCCTCTCCACTTGCTGAAGGGGATGGCTCTCGGTAAGTAAAAATATTTAAATCTACTCCATTGGGAATGACGCAAATTTTTTCAGATGCAACACCCCTCGTTTGTAAATATTCTTTAGTTACGCCACTGGGTGTCACAATTAAATCGGCGGTTTCCAGACATATCTGTTCTTGTGTGTGCAATTTGTGCAGTAGTTCGCGATCATCGGCAACAGCAGGATAACGATATTTTAGCTCTATTGAAGGCAATCCATTGACCTCAAAGATGAGGCGATCGCAATACTGCTTTTTGTTAACTGCTATTTTCCAGCCTTCGTAAACCGAACGAATCTGCACCACATCAAATCTCCGTTCCCGTAACCATTCCAATAGCAGATGTTGAAAATACATCACCCTGTGAATTAATGTCTCTCCCGCCACAGGTAACACTGTTTGTATCACCCCCGGATAAATTTCCCGCGAATCTATCCTCTCAGTTGTCGGTGAAACTGTCACTAAATGAATCTCATTAAAAGCTGTAGCTAAAGTTTGAGAGAAAGCGGCAATATGAACTGCCGCACCCTTGGGTGCTGGAACTGTATCAAAGGAAATATAAGCTATTCTCAATTGAGGCATAAATAGACTTTATACACAAAAAAATAGATGACCAAAGTTAAGGCTCAACAAACATTCTCTAACTTCTGTTTGTCATTCGCCCAGTGTCGTATAAGATGACATTGACAACGAATTTTTCCTTTGTTATACTATCGGCTGTAATATTCTTTTTTTACCACATTTTTATTGCCATTAATACGGAGCAACTGCTGAGTAGCTATTATTAGACACATAATAAGCATTCAGTTATGA
>JAQYWN010000761.1 GCA_029379265.1 Rhizonema sp. NSF051 | reverse complement strand
AATTTCTCCTGGTCTTTTCTTGATTCTATTTGAAATTGAAATTGAAATCGAAGGAGAATGTGAATTTTTTTGATTTGTATCTTTTACTGAATACAGTCCATTCGGAGACTTTTTTATTTCTCTGCTTAAAGCAGGGTATTGTAGCAACAATTTTTGTACGGAGGACAGTTTAGAAACATCTTCTACATCACAAAACTCAATTAATGCTTTTGTGAGTGTTTTTACTTTGTTTGAGAAGCCACATGTAAGCGTTTTAAAGATTTCAGACTGAAATGGATTCTCAAAATCTTTTAATGAAAATAACAAATGTTCTTTATTATCTAGGTCTAACTCCTTCCATAGATTGCCATCTTCAGCAAGAGCTAGAATGGATATATAAACCACTAAATATGAGAAGTAATCGGGTTGAATACAACGGTTTACGACGTTTTTCCGCTTTGGGTGTTGATAACCATCTAATCCCTTTATAGTGTCTTTACATATATCTCCACTTGCACTAAAAAATAAACTATCGTAGTCAATAAGTTTGATATTTATTGCTCCACCTTTTTCTAAAACATGAATATTGCCGTGTTGGATGTCCCCATGTACAATTCCATAACTCATCAAAACATTACAAACTTTATGCCACTCATCAGCTAACAGCCTTAATTTTTTTGAATCACTTATATTTACCTGAAGATATTGATATAAATCTACACCTTCAGACCACTCCATTTTCAATATAGGGTAAACTTTGTCCTTTACTCTGATGCCGTCTGTAGAAAAACTTACTTCCAAAAAATAACGTTTAGCAGGACAATTATTTAAATATTTAGTAACTTTGCCGTAATGCTCTTCAAGTCCTGGGGGAAGAACATTATAGCATTTTATACCCCACAATTTATGTTTAGGCACAAATGTTTCATACTTGATTACACAGCCAAATCCGCCATAAGCACTACAGGGTATACCATGCTTATCAAGGACAGCTTTTCCATTTGTTAGATCTGGACGTAATCCTTTAAAAGATATTTGTGGGTGTTTTATAGCTCGAATAAAATCAGCCATAATCTTGAAAAAGTTGTAGTTTTTACTTTTTTGAATGATGAGTAGTCTTGATTATTTGGATTATTTGTTTACCTATATCTTTGATTTTTAAGGAAAGATACTTTCCACCAGGAAAATAAATTAACGCTAAAAACACAGATCCAACTAAAGACAAAACCAAAAAAATTTTAATACTTCTTGGAATAGAGAAGTTAGACTTCTTCCGTTTATCCACAAGGATTGTTTGATTTTTTTCAACTTTCTTTTTAGGTTTATTATCTAGCCAGACCACAAGTATGGTTAGTTTCCAAGTCCAGATCGTGATAGAATTTTTTCTCTGATCAACGCTCTTGCAGGCGGTACTTGATTCCAACATTGGTTTGGCAGATACACACGGACTATCAGATAATTGTATTTCTTGAACTTTGACCTCCTCTTCTTCCTGCTCAGGTATTAGTGTGCGTTTTGGTGAAGTATTGATCTCCATTCGACAGAAAGTAGTGTCATCAAACTGAATTTGATTGTTTTGTAGAAGGTTGCATATCATTGCCTCAAACATACTGTCCTCTTCAATCTGAAGAAGTTCTTCCCATTGATTATCTCCATTCTCATAGTTCCTGAGAAACCATTCAGATAAGGCATCTGTCCCTAATATAAAGACATCCCCAATTTGATATTCCCCTGATGTAAAATTCATATCACCAACTATTGGTGTTTCAGGTCGCGAAGTTATTCCACCTGTTCTTGAAGAAAAATCATCCGATTTTTCTAAAGGAAATTTTGCTTTCAACTCTACGCTATTGTTTGTTCTCCGAAGTTGAAAAATACAACTGTCTCCAACGGCGATCGCCTCCCATTTTCCGTTGCCATTCTCATCAGCCGGAAGAACTTGTATTCCTGCAAAAGTAGCAGCACCTTTAGCTTTTCGTATTGCATGAGGTGTAGATAGCGGGACCCATATACTTTCGTTATTTTTTTTTGATTTGGATAATGTAGTTAGATACTTCTTCTTCCATCGATTTTGTAATGGTTTTATCCATTCAATTCTGTGGCTTCTAATGTAATTGCATGGTCTTGACTGGTTCAATTGGCAAAAATCTTTTGCTAACGAATCAGCCCAATAAAATGTTAAAGTCGAATCGTTAGATAAACCATCTGCTATTGCGGCGAGTCCTTCTTCAGCTTTACAGTAACATGCGTCTTCGCTGCCAATATCAGGCTCTTTAGCTATAGAAAATATTCGTGAGGTATTGGATTGTAATTTTTCGTTCATAGTATTGTAGGAAAAACTCAAAAATTCCCAAATCAGATTACTACTAGTTGGTATTTCATGCTTTAAGCCAGAGATGATATGCCTATGAGTAATAGCTCCATGCATAGAACATAGAGCCATCACACAATAATTACTAAGAGTCCAGCTGGCTGCCGACTTCTAAAATCTCTACCAAGGTAGCAGGATCTGCATTGTACACGAATGCTTTCGCACCAGCTTTCACATCAAGTCCAGAAAGTCTGGCTCTCTCAATTAATCTTTTAGGTAAAGGACTTGATAGATCAAAGAGGAACTTTGCGTAATTATCTCCCAAAGGTAATTCTTCCTGATGACTAGGAAGAACAACTTGATGAGCATTGTCACTTGATATATGAACATTAAAAAGTAAGGCTGACCCGTCAAGTGTTCTCACACTCTTGAGCTTGTTGGCGCTCATTTGCGCTTTGAGCATATCGTCAGGAATTCCATCGGTGATATTGAAGACGACAGGGGGGAAGCTTTCACTATGTGTTTTTACCCATGTCTCAAGCAGTGATGTCAACAAATTGAATCCTCCATCCATTGGAGTCGAGCCGTCCGCACGAGCTTCTATCCAAACTGGTGACTGATATTCCTCAACTACCTCTCCACCTTCACCATCATCAAAAATCTCTTTGTTGGATTCTAATCGTAAACAAGATTTTGCTAATTCAGATGGCTTAGCAAAAGGAGAGTTGAAAAGTTCTTGAAGCAGGTTCGATACTCGACTTCCATATCCAACGATAGTAAAATCGAATCGGTCTCTAATGAAGGTTTCATTTTCGGTTCTCTTGGTGCATTTATCGATGCTCGTTGCCAATATGTAATTGGCCGCTTTGGCACTTTCTTCATGCTTATATTTATCTAGTTCTAGTCCAAACTTCTCTTTCATAGAAATTGACTGGTCTAGTGCAATTGCAATGAGGGTAGGGCAAGAACTACTGATTCTCTGAATGTATTCCCCAATATTTTTCTGAATGTCTTCCATAGCGGTTTTAAGGTAAGAGTTTTTGACCAGAGTGCTAATTCAGTCGCTGGACTGTTGAATATCCGATATAGGATATGGCGTTGACGCGCTCAATAAAGGGAGTCAAGATTGAAAGTGGAGCCTGTACGCCTAACTTGTAGGCAACTATAAACATCAGCACTCCAGTAACTTAATCTAAGTGTAGTTCAAGAAATTTAATCTGTCAAATTTAGCCGATACGATTAAAAAAAAATACAAAACTAAAAACTAGAAATAAAAAATGTTTTTAATTAGCCTGTGCATTTTAGACGCAATTGTAAAATCAAGGCTATAATCACTTTAGCAGACCAAACTTTGCTTGGAACAAGTCTGTCTATTACCAACCATGTCACCAACTCAAGCATCAGAAATCCATCTTATAGGTGGAGAGGCGGGAGGAATCGGCAAATCTTCGCTGTGCAAAACTTCTGCTGAAATGCACATCCAGCGAGGGATTTCCTTCAGTCTCTGGGAGTGTGATCGCACCAAACCAGACGTTCATCAATCCTATGGCAAAGCACCATCCGGCTGTAACTTGGCTATTCTTTCCGAGTCACCAGACATGCAAGATGCCAGTAATGAGCTATTCAATGCTGCTCTCACAACTAGGGTTATAGCCAATCTGCCAGCTAATAGCCTGATACCCTTAAAGGGATGGATAGCAAATAACAACATCATACAACTCTGCCAGGAGTTTGGCGTAACTATATATATATGGTTGGTCAGTGATATCAAATCCGGGTAAATGCACATAGTATAATTATCTGGGGTAATTAATCTGCG
>JAQYWN010000760.1 GCA_029379265.1 Rhizonema sp. NSF051 | reverse complement strand
AACCTAGCACTTAGTCAAGGAATTAACATTGAAGTTTCCAGGTGCAAGATCTGAGTTACTCCACAAGGCTTTCAGCGTAGGTGATCACACGCGCCGGAGAATGAGTAAAGTCAAGCTTAGGGTGTGGAGCAAAAGCTCGTTTAACCTAAATAAAAATACGTATTTATTCTTTTTTCATCACATTGCTTTTTTAGTTAGAATTTACCAATACCTCAATCCATCAACCATTGCTCAAAGATGCGACAATAACCGCATATTCAGGTTGACGGTGATGAAATTTATTGGAATTGACTTGGGCTGGAAATCCCAACCCAGTGGTTTATGCTACTTAAAACTGGTAGACGGACAACTACAACTACTTGACTTAAACCGTATAGAGCAGATTGCAGACGTCCTCACCTGGCTCGACAACTGCATACAACCAGACGAACCAGGTATCATTGCCGTAGACGCACCCACCCTCATCCCTAATACCACCGGAAGTCGTCTACCCGACAAACTCACCCACAAACACTTTGGCAAATATCATGCAGGATGCTACCCAGCTAATCTCAACCTACCCTTCGCTCCTCGTACCGTCAATTTCGGTTTAGCACTCGAATCTCGTGGTTTCAGTCACGCACCAACCATTGAACCACGAAAACCTGGTCGATATCAAATCGAAGTTTTTCCTCACCCTGCCACAATCAACTTATTCAACCTAGAACGCATCCTCAAATACAAAAAAGGACGCCTCAACGAGCGTCGCTTAGAACTTCTCAAGCTCTACAATTACATTGAGAATATATTACCCACTCTCCAACCGCCTCTGTGCCTCTGTGGTTCATTCCGGCATGAAATCCCCACTACAGGCGCAGCACTCAAACAACTAGAAGACAAACTTGATAGCTTGATCTGTGCTTATGTGGCAGCATACTGGTGGTATTGGGGTGAACAACGCAACCTAGTACTAGGCGATCGCACCACAGGTTACATTGTCATCCCCCAAAGAATTAAAAATTAAAAATGGCTCGTCGTTTTTTAATTTCTAATTTCACATTATTGTGCCCAAACAATTAATCTTGGTTCATAAGAACTAGAAAGGTGTTTGTGTTTTGGCAACACTCGCAAAGACAAACCTTGCAAACCAGAGGAAGCGTAGATGATATCAGCCGTGTAAGAACTTAGCCCTTGTTCCTCTCCATGGTAGTTCATGACGACGGACACGCCGTTGACAATTTCGCCACTGGCATCAATTGTGCCTTGGTATAACTCAACTTGGACATCATCATTTGTGAGAGTTGCCAAATCAACTTTGGCTTTCACACTTACCGTTTGATTTACCTCAATATCTGTTTTTGCGGAAACATCAACATCTTTAATTTTGATGTTGTACCAGTGGCTGGTAAGATTTTCTTTCCAAGTTGCTAATTCTTTAGCTGGAGAGTAGTGATCGCCAGTCAGAGTGTGGTAGCGATCGCTTGCTGGGAAATAAGCCCGTTCTGCATATTCTCGCACCATCCGTGCGGTATTGAAGAACGGACAATTCATCCGAATAGCATCCTTCATTTTAGCAATCCAGTGCCTGGGCAAGCCATCTACATCGCGATCATAGAACAGAGTCGCAACTTCTTTTTCGAGAATATCGTACAGGGCGTTCGCCTCTATCTCATCCTGATAATTGGGATCGTCATACATCTCCCCATGTCCGATCGCCCAACCAGTGCGGACATAATCGGCTTCATCCCACCAGCCATCGAGTACACTTAAATTCGGCAAACCATTCATTGCTGCTTTCATTCCACTGGTACCGGAAGCTTCCCGTGGACGACGCGGTGTGTTTAACCAGATATCGCAACCTGCCACCATTAATCGGGCGATGTGAATATCGTAGTTGGGAATAAACACGATCTGCTTTTGCAACCCTTGTTCTTTGATAAAGTGGTTGATTTCGCGGATAAGTTCCTTACCAGGAATGTCCTTCGGGTGTGCCTTACCAGCAATCACAAATTGTACCTTGCGATGTTTATTGGAAAGCAAAATGTGCCTGATCCGCTCAATATCACGCATCCATAATGTAGCACGTTTGTAGGTAGCAAAACGACGGGCAAAGCCAACAGTTAATACCGTAGGATCTAGAACTTCTTGTGCAGACGCAATTTCCGAAAAAGAAGCACCGCGATCGCGTAAATGCTTGACAAGATGTTCTCGCGCATACAAAATCATATCCAAGCGACAACGCTCGTGGTTCCGCCATAATTCCTCATCAGGAATAGCGTCCATCCTCTCCCATAACGGATTGTCAGTTGAAGCTGATGACCAATTGGGACCTAGGTAGCGCTCGTATAATTCCTGAGTCGATTTGGCAACACAACTACGGGCATGAACACCGTTGGTAATTGCGGCGATCGGAACTTCGTCTACTGGCACATCATGCCACAAACCTCTAAACATCTCCCGTGATACAATACCGTGCAGTTGTGCCACACCATTAGAAAATGTTGCCATTTTCAGCGCCAGTACTGCCATGCTGAAAGGCTCTGATGGTTCATCAACGTTCTCTCGCCCCAAGGCTAAAAATTCTTCTTTGCTCAAGCCAAAGACATCTGCATAGTATCCCAGATAATACAAAACTTTATCTGGTACGAATAAGTCAATGCCTGCCGGTACTGGCGTATGAGTAGTGAAAATATTTGAGGAAGACACGACCTGTCTAGCCTCAGTATAGCTCAACCCCTCTTCCTGAATCAGGCTGCGGATACGCTCCAAGGCGGAGAATGCCGCATGACCTTCGTTCATATGATAGGCAGTAACTTTATACCCTAACGCTCTCAGTACTTGTACACCACCAATACCGAGCATAATTTCTTGGTGGATGCGCATATCTATGTCGCCACCGTAGAGCTGATCTGTGATGTCTTGGTCGTATTCATTATTGGGTTCAATGTTAGTGTCTAGCATATAAAGCGGTACCGTTCCCACTTGTACGCGCCAGACTCTAGCATATACGCTGCGCCCCGGATAGTTTACGGTAATTCGCAGTTCTGAACCATCGGGATTGCGCTCTAAGTGCAAAGGCATATTGTAAAAGTCGTTGATTGGGTAGCGTTCTTGCTGCCAACCATCGGCATTTAAATACTGAGCAAAGTAACCTTGCTGATAAAGTAAACCTATACCAACAAGAGGTAGCCCTAAATCGCTAGCAGATTTGAGGTGATCCCCAGCGAGAACACCCAAGCCTCCAGAATATATGGGCAAACAATCTACAAGCCCAAACTCAGCAGAAAAATAGGCGTAACATTCGGGATTTTGGCTTTTAGTTGCGGGATTTCGAGTTTGATCTGCTGAATGCTGAGTATTAATTGCTGAACGCTGTTTCTGATACCAAGTGCGTTCTTGCAAATAATCTTCTAATTGACGTGCAGCTCGATCCATTTGCGCTAGGAAGCCTTCATCTTCCACAACTTCCGTTAGCCGCACTTGACTGATGGTACCAAGCATCAGAACCGGATTGTGTCGGCTGGATTCCCATAAATTGGGATCTAAGCGGCGAAATAAGTCTTTGGTCTCAACGTTCCAATCCCAATGTAGGTTGTAGGCAAGCTTCCTGAGAGGTTCGAGTCGCTCTGGTAGCGAAGGGGAGACGTTAAATGTACGAATAGGCTGCATAGATGAGCAAAACTCCTGGATGAGCTATGGTTATTGTTCACCGTTTTTAGCTCATTTCGTCAATTCTTTATACTCTGTTTGTAAAGTTCCGATGACTTTGTTAAGCTTTAAAAATAATTGTTAAAATCCCCTGACTTTAGAGCTATCTCCATAACTCACATAACCTTTCACTTAACTGCTGTAAAGTTTGTTTTCTTTTCGTGGAAGTTGACTCTACGTCCTGTTAGCCTCTTAAGTAAGAAAAGTCAGAAATCATTTTTGTCTGCGACTAGAGCAATCCCAAAGATGTTGTGAATATTGTATGAACCGCCTAGACAAGACAGTGCTTTGGTGAAAGAGTTTCCTGGCAGTCCCATAACTGCCGTGCCAAGAACGCTCCTGAGATAGATTTCTTCAAAAATTATTTAGGATTGCTGTCTGAAAAATATTTTTCCCTAATTAAAAATTTTCACAATTATTTAATAGTT
>JAQYWN010000759.1 GCA_029379265.1 Rhizonema sp. NSF051 | reverse complement strand
GTATATAAAGAGGCTTTCTAGACCTATCTTCAAAATTTAAAAAGGAAAATATTGCAGTACCTCCTTTCTTTAGAATACGATAAGCTTCCTTAAGAGCCGTTAATCTTCCTAAGTCATCTTCAATACAACAAATAATTTGTTGAAGATAGACTATTTGGTCAAAAAAACCATCATCGTAGTTTAATGCCGTTGCATCACCTACAGTAAAAGAAATACTATTTGTAGTATCTCTCTGTTTAGCTTGTTCAATAAATTCGGGTACGTAATCAAAGCCATAAAGGGATGTAAACCCTAATTTTTGCATTTCTAATACTATTCTGCCTCCTGCTGTCCCTGCCTCAACCGTTGTGCCATTCTTATCTAAATATTTTTCTAAAATAAATTTTTCCTGTTGAGATAAACTTTGGTTATATGCCCAATAATTGAAATCTACAGTACTATACGTTTCCTTATTGTTAGGCATCAGTATAACCTCCTAAATTTTTTAGTAGTAACTTTGAAATCTTCAAAATTTGTTAATGAACTATACACGATGGCTTTCGAGAGACTTACATTTCCCGTTGAGGCATTTTCCAGTCTCAAGCTCGAACTCATAGTGATGACCAAGACACCGCAGAATTCGGCCTGGTAAAACCTCTCCCACCTCATGCAAGTCAAGACCTGCATGGGGACAATAACGCTGTACCTGATAAGTATGTCCTTCAGCGTGAATGGTCATTTGCTCCTTTGAATCCATAGAAGTTTCGTATTCTTCTACAGCTTTCAGGGACTGGGGACAAGCAAATTTCAGCAGTCCTAAGAGATGGTCGTTGTAGATGTCTGGATTCCGCCATGCAACAAATCGCAGAGAAAGAAAGAAGTCTTCCCAAGGGACTTCACCGTTTAAGAGTGGGGGAAGCCAACGAGAGGCGAAACGATACCCGTAGCTGCATTCGCCCATTTCTTCAAACACGCCTGACAAACCCGGTCGAAAATCAACCGCCCATTTTCCCCCGCCAGATCCAACAATATCGAAGCCAACTCGCATGCCGATTTTACTGTTGAAGTAGGGGCTCATTGCCAACAAACGTTGGAAATAGTCTCGGAATGTGTCCCAAAGAGACTCTGTGGGTTCAGGATAGCGAGCCTTTAATGCTGTAATCTGGGTAACTCTTTTTTGGGCATAGTTTTCTAAATAAGAGTTGCGATCGCTGAAGGAAAAGTTCCGCCAGATGGGGTCAGCTTCTTTTTTCTGTTCGCGAATATCAAACGCATCGCCTGGTAACAAAAGCACAGTGTTTTTTACTTCTCGTTCTGCAAGCCAATCTATTACCTGCTGCTGATCTGGGAAAATTCCCTCTTCCATTTCAGTATTTACCCAACCCAGTTCTGTATCAAGAAAACAAGGGGGACCTGCAATGGGTATAGCAGTTACTGGCTCTACAGATTTGATCGCTCGCTGTAGGTAGCTGAATTTAGCCATGCGCTTGCGGTGGGAAAGTTCTCTTTTGCGCTCTTCGGGATAATCGTAACAAATGGGATACCAAGAGGCTCCTGCTCCTTGTAATGCTAACACATCAATAATTCCGCCAACTTTAGCGCGGATGCTACGAAGTTGTGCTATTGACAACCGAGCGTCATTGAGATTTAGTAGTGTCTTCCCATCAGCAACAATGACTATCGCAGAGTCGTGATTCATTGGTGATTCCGACACAAAAAACATACTGGCTCCCTTTGCCAGCTGTACTGGTTCCCACTGCGGCACTTCTACAATAGTCTTTATACCTGCTCCGGCAATTTTTTGCTTCAAAACTAACGAGTCATAGCGAGGGATGATCACGGGTACCTGTTCTGATACCTGAGCAAGGAACCAAGGATCAACATGATCTAAATGCTCGTGGGAAATAGCGATCAATGTCGGTTGCAGCAGCGAGGGTGTCATCAGGTGTTGGTTATCTGGATACTGGAACCATGAAGCCAGAAACGCTCCTTCCGGCGAAAGCCAAGGATCGACTAGTACCGTGGCATATTTGGTTTCCACCTTTAGACCTGCGTGACCAAGGAAAGTAACTTTCATAGATGTTTTACCTGTGACTCGATATATTCAATTGAGAAAACGATATGCAGGAAAATAATTCGACTGAAGTAGTGCTTCCGGCTGAGTTTCTAAAGATTTTGCCCGTAATTTTACTAAAGAATTATATTTTTCTTCATCTACGATTAAGCGCAGTGTCAAGCAAGGATGCGTTTGCTTAGAAAAGCCTGCTTTGAAATTGTACAGACTATCTTTGCCTGCCCCAACACCACCACCCAAATGGAAAACTTTATTCCCGCGTTCTTTAGCCCACAATCTAACGTAATCAATCATTAACTTGTTGGGAGCTTGTTTCAAAAACTCATTTTTTGTTCCTGATAGGTGATATTGAATCATTTGACAGTTTTCAGTAAAGATACTTGCATAAGTAATTTCACCATCTAACTCTACAATACCTAAGTGAATTTTTTCATTCAGATTTGCTAGACGACTAAAGTAGTCATAGTCAAAGTAAAAAGATTGTTTCGCTTCCACGCGATTCATTGTTTGATTATATATCATGACAAATTCATCTATATAATCCTCCAACGCCACGATTTTAGCTATAAATCCTGCCCGTTTACACTTATTGATGTGACTGCGATGATCTTGTCGAGTTTGATGCCACATTTCTGTTTGAGAAAGCGTTAAATCAATAGATATAGTTTCTCCGCTCACTTGACAGAATTCTGACGATATGAATTCATTAAAGCCTTGATTAAGTATAGGATGCAGCCGGATGAATGCGGAACAAACGTTTCTGGATTGTAATAAACTCTTTAGCTGCTGTATCGCCGAATTTAAAAAGTCTGGCGTAATAGCTGCTGCGTTATTCAATAAAATTCCTGCATAACCATTAGGAGATACGACATCAAAAACTTCCTGAGCTGCTATCCCTTCTAACAAATTATTACATGAGCGTAACAAGTAAGGTAAGAAAAATATTTTTTTCTCCTCCGATATCACAATAGCTTCCGCAATTGTATTGGTTCTTTTTGCTTCTATATGTAAGTATTCAGGTAAATGATAAATATCATGACGTAACTCGTGCAGGCTTTGTGACCACAAACTATCTGATAAACTAATTACCTGACTATTCATAACATTCTCCAAAAATTACTTATATTTCGTCGGAGAGAATCTTTTCCGAAACAATTTATACAGCTGATCACTCTTCGGATTATACAAGTTTTAGCTCCTGTTGTTTGTTTGATAAAAAAGCGTGATTTGGGGACTGATATATTCTAATATCTGAGTCCGCACGATTTGTTCAATACTTTCGATATCTGTCAGTTCACTCTTGTTTGTTTGTTCATATAGCAAGGTAGCTAGTTCTTGAAGACAAGCTTGTAGACGCTTTTGTTTTTCAACGGTCATGTTGCCATAAGGCTTCAGTATTCTTCTATCTCCTCCAGTGAGATGCTCCTTAAGTTGACCTTTGAATTCTTCCGATGTAGCGTAACCTTCTTGATTAATACCCTCTTGTTGTAATACTTTGAACACCGTTAGGAAAAGAATTTTCAAGTCCAGCCATAAACTCCAGTTATCAACATACCAGACATCTAGTCTAAATTTTTCTTCCCAGTATAGAGCATTGCGACCTTTAACCTGAGTCAAACCTGTAATACCAGGGATGACATTATGGCGGCGTGCTTGTTCGGGAGTGTAGCGGTCAAGATATCTGACCAATAAGGGACGGGGACCAACGAAACTCATGTCACCTTTGAGGACATTCCAAAGTTGAGGGAGTTCATCAAGACTGGTTTTACGAAGAAATTGACCGAAAGAAGTCAGACGTTTTTCGTCACTGAGAAGATTACCTTCGGCATCCCGTTCATTAGTCATAGTGCGGAACTTATAGAATGTGAAGAGTCTACCATTTTTTCCGGGACGAGTCTGAGTGAATAGAATTGGGCTACCCATGCGAAAATAAATGGCGGTTGCCACACTTAGTAGTATCGGAGAAATACTAATCAAGGTGATAGTTGCTGTCACTTTATCACATATAGACTTGATTAGCCTACTAGACTTTATTAAACCTTCACTCGGGAAAATTTTAGTATTTGAAAACATATATCTACC
>JAQYWN010000758.1 GCA_029379265.1 Rhizonema sp. NSF051 | reverse complement strand
GATATAAGCTTGACTATATATGATTGGAGAAAACGTTGATAGTTCAAATAGTAAAGTACCAAAAATAAACATGACCATTCAAAGCTATAAGTAAAAGCAACTGCATAAATCATTTGAATTGCACCTATGTAAGGATACAGCACTGCTGAGCTCTCAGTTTTCTAGGAAATAACGTATTACTAGGATTACTGGAATTTCTAGAAGAGTAAAGGTTTAGGGTGTTTGTACAAACTCAAAATATAAAGCTGAGATTAACCTTCAATTTTGTTCTAAAGTTATGAATAAAAAATGGGCTCGTAAACGGATCACCATCAATTTGGCATCAGTTGAAGCAGAAAAGCTAGGGAATTTCTGTGACAAGACGGGTAGACCTGCAACGGATGTGATTCGAGAACTTATTCGAGGACTGCCTGCACATGAAGAAGCAGCAATGGCACACTCTTTATGACAAAATGTTAAGAAAACTGGGAGCTATTATACTACATCTACAAGGAAACGCAGAGGACAAGTGCAGATCCATCCACTTTTTCAACACTAATATTTAAGTTTCTTGGTAGTCTCTGGGTGGGATGTTCGTTATCGTTGAATTCCTTCTAGCGTAGAAAGTTTTTCCCAGAATTTTGTCTTAACTGAGTGAGGTGTATCTTGCTCAAGTAAAGCGATCGCCACTACCTTACCAAATCCTAGGATTTGGGGTGTAGACAAAGTATCTAAGCGCATCCCGCGTTCATGTTCACCACCATGTTGCTGGGGAGCCACTTGCACTCTTGGGTTGCGACTGCTGATGTACAGTGTACGAATCACTTTAAACCCGACATGCGAATTCATGAGGGTGCGTGAATATAGGACTTATATCATGTCCGCTTGATTAGTCCTAATATTTCCTGACACTGAACCCCACCCCCAACCCCTCCCCGCATGCGGGAAGGGGGGCTTCGGCGTCAGCTAAAACGGGGTGGGGGTTCTTTAATTCTGGGTAATTAGACGGACAGAATATTACGCATCCTACATAAGTATTACACGTAAATTGCGTGTTTCCGCCTTGTTTTGCATAAAGGCGAGCGTAAATATGCAAGTAAATCAGGGTTATACGAAGCGCCTAAAACGACAAAATATAATATTGCATATTATGGCTAATTTGTAAAGTGTGTAAGTCCGAGAATAGACACTCTTTTTCCAAAGTTCTTCACTCTATAACCAATAAAGGTTGTCGTCGCAAACTTTGAATAGTGGCGATCGCATGGGTTGCAACAGAGTCAATTTCCTCAGTTGTATTAAAGCGTCCGATCCCAAACCGGATGGAAGCATAAGCCAACTGTTCCGAATGTCCTAGCCCTGTAAGGACATGGGAGGGTGCAGTTGTAACTGAGGAACAAGCCGAGCCAGAAGACACGGCCACAACTGCTTGCAATCCTAACAGCAGTGCTGATCCATCCACTTGTTCAACACTAATATTTAAGTTTCCTGGTAATCTCTGGGTGGGATGTCCGTTAAGATGAATTCCCTCTAGCCCAGAAAGCTGTTCCCATAATTTTTTTCTTAACTGAGTCAGGCGTTGGTTTTCTGTATCTTGTTCAAGTAAAGCGATCGCCACTGCCTTACCAAATCCTACGATTTGGGGTGTATACAAAGTACCTGAGCGCATCCCGCGTTCATGTCCACCACCATGTTGCTGGGGAGCCAGTTGCACTCTTGGGTTACGACGGCGGACGTACAGCGCACCAATCCCTTTTGGACCGTATACTTTATGTGCTGTTAGCGACATTAAATCAATTTTCATTGCCTGCATGTCAAGAGGTATTTTGCCAATCGCTTGTGCCGCGTCGGTATGGAAAAGAACACCTGCGTCGCGACACATTGCACCAATTTCTGCTAACGGCTGCAACACCCCAATTTCATTGTTAGCCGCCATCACCGAAACCAAAATTGTATCGGAGCGAAAAGCTCTCTCCAACTCAGATAAATCTATCAGTCCATCTTTTTGGACTGGGAGGATTGTAATATCGAAACCAAGAGTTCTGAGATATTTACAAGGATCAAGAGTAGCGCTATGTTCGGTAGAAACAGTAATAATATGTTGCCCTTTTTGAAAATAAGCTTCAGCAACACCTTTGATAGCTAAATTATTCGCCTCTGTCGCACCACTAGTAAAAACAATTTCTTCTGGCGTAGCGTTGATTGCTGCTGCTAAAATCTCTCGTGCTTGTTTGACAGCTGCTTCTGCTTCCCAACCGTAAAGATGACTGATGCTGGATGGATTGCCAAAATGTTCGGTAAAATAGGGTAGCATTGCTCCTAATACCCGTTCATCCACAGGCGTAGTAGCTTGACAATCTAGGTAGATAGGACGATTTGACATAATTTTTTACTGAATAATTCGATTAAATTTATCATTTTGGATATAGCAATCCTAAATCATTCGTGAAAAACGAGTAAAAGTAAAAATGGCTAATGACATGCAACGTGACTTTGCCAATCGTGATGAATTGGTAAATTATCTCCGCGAACAATTTCCTCATACAGCTGAACACCACATTAGCGACACTGTGGGAGGAAGTAAGGCGGCTCAAAAGGTACTGCAAAAAGTAGATCCGGCACGCTACGGGAAAACACGGAACTTTTTCACTGGTGCAGTAACACGGCTTTCTCCCTACATTCGCTACGGTGTTCTCAGTTTACGGGAAATTAGAGATTATGTTTTGGAACACAGACAAAATAAAGACGAAGTTACTAAGCTAATTAACGAGTTAGGTTGGCGCGACTACTGGCAGCGGCTGTATATCAAGCTGGGAGATGGTATTTGGCAAGACCAAGAGGAATATAAAACAGGCTATACTCCCTCACAATACGCGCCTAATTTGGCTGATGACATTATTGAAGGTACCACAAAGCGAGTTTGCATCGACAGTTTCAGTCGCGAGCTGCGAGAAGCTGGTTATTTACACAATCACGCACGGATGTGGATGGCAGCTTACATTGTTCACTGGCGACGCATTCGTTGGCAAGTTGGGGCAAAATGGTTTCTCGAACATTTACTTGATGGCGATCCAGCCAGCAATAATATGTCATGGCAGTGGGTAGCCAGCACCTTTAGCCAGAAACCATACTTTTTCAACCGTGAGAACTTAGAACGCTACACCGAGGGTGTTTACTGCCGAAAATGCCCTCTTTACGGCCATTGTGACTTTGAGGGCAGCTATGAAGAAATAGAACAGCGACTTTTTCCTCAAGGCGAATTCACCAAACAACCAAATAGCCAAAATTGGCAACGTGGGAAAAAACGACGTTAACTCGGCAGTTAGTATTAGCTTTTTTAACTGAATAGTTATTTCTGCAGCTGTAATAGTATAGGGAGTCATTCGTCAGGAGAGAAGATTACATAGAGATGCCTGTTTTTAAGCTGTTGTCAACCGTCTGTTTTTTTCTCAAGCGTTGTACCAGTACAATAGGAACGCAAATCAACCAACCATTTGGAGTCTCTTAATGCCTACAATCTAAGCTTTTTTAATTTTTAATTCCGCTACTCGCTACTAGTAATCCAATATCTAAAATATAATGGTTACACCAATTGTTTGGGTACATGGAGATTGCCTCAGTCCTCAAAACCCCGCACTTCAACAATACCCAGACGCACCTGCTATATGGGTTTGGGATGATGTGTTAATCAAAGAATGGCAACTTAGTCTGAAACGCCTCACTTTTGTCTATGAATGCTTGCTAGAGTTGCCTGTCGTTATTCGGCGCGGTGATGTGGCGCAAGAGATTTTCGCTTTTGTCAAAGAACATAATGCTGACAAAATTGTCACAGTAAACAGTCCCAGTCCTCGCTTTAATGACATTTGTGATCAACTCAAACGTTTTGTGGAACTAGAAGTGCTTGAAGTTGAACCCTTCTTTTACTACGAAGGTTATATTGATCTTAAGCGCTTTTCACGCTATTGGAAAGTAGCAGAAAAGTACGTGTTTGATTAGAAGCATGTAGTCATCAAAATAGTTCGCTATTCATTATTGATTAGCAGCATCTCCCAGTTTTAAAAAGTTAGATAGGTTGAAAATTTTCTATTAGTTTGTGTCGAGAATTACGGAAATATGTTTTGTTATGAAAGCGGGATACTTTGCTCTAGTAAAGATACTTAATTAAAAT
>JAQYWN010000757.1 GCA_029379265.1 Rhizonema sp. NSF051 | reverse complement strand
ATAAATAAGTAAACAATTGACTATTTTGAGACCATAAAACACAGGGTAGCTTCGTACCGTAATTCACTCAATTACGAAGATATTGGAAGCTAATGAATACCCAAAGGACTTCTTCCTTTGAAAAATCCTTGTCTACCATCAAAGCTGAAAGCAGAAAATTGGCGTACATAACTATCATTTAGCATTGCTATAGCCAATGGCATAAAAAAATAGTGTTAATTTCTACATGAAATATTTCATCAAAAGCTTTCGGAATTTTTACTCAACCAATACGTATTTAAGTATTTTCGTTTTTTTCTGGGCTTTATTTGCTTTGACTAATAGTGGTTTTGATAATTCAGAAGGGTTATTTCATTACCAAGTAGCGGTACAAATTCTCAAACATGGACAGTTAGGTTTTGATACTTTACCAAATGGTGTATTTCAAGAAGCACCTAACGGTAGATTCTATGCAGGACATGAGATTGGTAATACACTTTTTCTACTACCCACAGCATTAATCAATATACTGATAGAAAATATCTTTTCTACATTTGTTAGTCAAGAAACGATAGAAAGGATACAACAATTTATCCTCTCGTTTCAACCAGGTGTTTATTCAGCGATAACTGTTACGACTTTCTTCGCTATCTTAAAACTTGAATTTCTTCAAGCTACAATACCCTGCTTTATCGCAACTCTTTGTTTATCGTTAACTACTTACTTCTGGTCTTATTCTCGTAATTTATTTGACGGTGTTCTGTGTGCAACATTACTAGTATTATCTTTCTTCTTTTTATTAAGGTATTTTCAAATAAGTAATTTATGGTATTTGTTTAGTTGCTTTATTTGCTTGGGTTTTGGTTTAATTACACGCATATCCATGAGCTTAGCTATTCTAGTTTCTTTTGCTTATTTGGTTAGCTTTCTTACTTCACATTTAGCATTCAGAATCAAGGAAATATTGCTAGCATTACTCACACTTGTACCTTTTGTTATCTGGCAGTTGTGGTATAATTATCTTAGAACTGGACTGTTTTATAAATCCCCGGTACAAACACCTATTTATGCTGAAAATAATACTTTAGACGGTAATATTTTTGTAGGAATAACTGGACTGCTACTTAGTCCAGGCAAAAGTCTGTTTGTTTACGCTCCTCTACTTATTTTGTCTGTATTACTTTTTCGGAAATTTTATAGGGAGTACCCGAAAGAAGCCATATATGTAGCGGCATTGACTATACTTTGGTTTTTACTTCACTCTAGATTAAGAACTTGGTATGGTGCTTGGGGATGGGGACCTCGTCACTGTATTATTATCTTGCCGATTATGTTTCTGCCATTTGCTGTGTACTTAGCGTACATTCTTAAAAAAACAGCATTAAAGATGATTGCCATCTTTCTTGGTAGCTTTGGTTTTATTTTAGGGCTGTGTTCAATTATTTCCAATTGGCATTTCCGGATGATGTATGCTCAACAACGCGGTTTACTTATCAAAGATAGATTTGTTTGGAGCTTGTGGAATAACCAATTAGTGGATATGTTGGAGAGTGGATTCGGTAATATTGTGCGGACGATAACTCATGCGCCAATCATTACCATTAGAAATTATTCAAAGGCGAATGAGTATGCCAGTAGTACGATCAATGTTTGGGCTAACTCTTTGATCTATGCAGGTGTTCCTTGGTACATTGCATTGCTTTTGGTGATAATTTTACTGATGTTGATGTATTTTTCCTTACAAAATATTCTCCGCCACCAGCCACTGAAACCGTCAAAAAAGCTGACGGCTGATGGCTGAGAGTGTGCCTTTCTTTTTGACTTCAAAACTATGAAGAAGCAGATTTTTGCAAATTGTCAAGTCGTGCTAGAACTTCTGTGCTGTGGATAGCTGGATTAACTTTCACAAAAGTTTCGCGCAGGGTACCTTCTGGATCGATGATAAAGGTGTGACGCATAGAGACGAAGCCAATCCAGGAACCGTAAGCTTTGCTGACTGCACCATCTGTATCAGACAACAGAGGGAATTTTAACCCTTCAGAATCACAAAATTCAGCGTGGGAATTAACGTCATCAACGCTGACACCGATAATTTGAGCGTTTTTACCCAAGTACTTGGGTAAGTCTTGCTGAAAACGACGTGCTTCTAAAGTACAACCAGAAGTGAAGTCTTTAGGATAAAAGTACATAACAACCCACTTCCCACGAAAATTTGAAAGGGAAATATTGCGATCGCCAGTATTTGTTGGCAAATTAAAGTCTGGTGCAGGTTGATTAATAGTGGGAAGTTTACCCCCAAGGGCATAAGCAACTGGGGTTAAATTCAACCAACCGCTTAGAGCAATACAGCAAGCAAGTAACAAACTTAAAAAAGTGCGACGTGAAATCATTGTGCAAACCAGAACGACAACTTACGAAATAATTCAGGAGTAAAGAGAATTCTATGCGTAGTCAAGCAATGAATCTTGGTTGAAAGCAGAAAATTTTCAATCTCGCCCGTGTAAATTGTACTTTTTTTTGTCAAGACCGACTGTACTTTTTTTTCAAGATAGTCATTAGCCCACTAAGCTGTTTTTTTCTCATTAATATCATATAGCGATCCGTTGAGGAGTCGTGAAAATTATTGTTTGAATAAACCGCTCCCTCGCTGTGAACGCTCCTGTAAAGAAAGAGAGAGATTTTCACATCTGATGAGCGGACTGCTATAGTGTTCAAGTTGTTGAAGATATGCAGATTTTTTGAAGCTCAGATTTATATCACAGCAATTTTCAGGTAAAGTCGGCTCTAGAGAAGTTTCTAAGAGCGCGAGTTTTACGTAAATCAACCACAGTCTTAGGGCTAGCGACGCTTGGAGCTTTTTCCCAAGCTATACTTGGAATTGAAACCTGAAAGCCAATTTATGCAAGCATAGTACAATGGTTCAAAAAATTGCCTTATTTAATCACAAGGGCGGAGTTAGCAAAACAACAACTACATTTAATTTAGGATGGATGCTTGCCTCAAAAGGTAACAGAGTAATCCTTGTGGATGCGGACCCGCAATGTAATCTCACAGGAATGGCTCTGGGAGAAGCAACAGAAGATGATGAGGCAAGAATAGAAAATATATATAATACAACGTCAAACATTAAGACGGGTTTAGCTCCCGCGTTTGAGGCTCAACCGAGGGCTATTGAGGCTGTAGACTGTATCCCAGTACAAGGTCGAGAAGGATTATTTTTATTGCCTGGTCATGTTGGATTTGCTGAATACGAGGTGACATTAGGTATTGCTCAAGAATTAAGTGGTTCAATTCAAGCCCTTAAAAATCTACCAGGTTCCATCACTGATTTACTTGACAAAACAGCTACTAAATTTGATGCAAACTATATTTTGATTGATATGAGTCCAAGTTTAGGCTCAATCAATCAGAATTTATTAATGACGAGCGACTTTTTTCTTGTTCCAACTACTGCTGATTTCTTCTCGGTAATGGCAATAGACTCTTTAGCTAAAGTTTTACCAAGATGGTGCGCTTGGGCTAAAACAGCAAGTTCTCTCCCGATTCTGAAAGATGCTGCCTACCCATTTCCTAACGTTACATTGCGTTTTTTAGGAACTATTGTTCAAAATTATCGAATTATACGTGGAAAAGAGACTGCTGCTTTTCAAACATGGATTCAGAATGTTGAGCAAGCTGTTTCTAAAAAGTTAGTCCCTATTTTAAAGCAGAATAAGATGATGCTACCTGCAACAGTCTACACTGAGCAGGGAATTAACGGTAACTTCTCGCTTACGAAAATCTCAAATTTTAATAGTCTAATTGCCTTGTCTCAGGAACACCGAACCCCAGTTTATGACCTTACACCTGAGCAATTGGATCAAACAGGAATAGTATTAGAGAATAACCAAAAGAAGCAAGAAGAATTTAGGAAAACTTTTTCAGACTTAGCAGACAAGATTATTGCACTAACTTCTACCTCTACCTATGCAGTCAGCGCTTGACCAATTTCGTATTAGTATTGGTCGCGTTCGAGACCTCATTGCTCTTCACAACTCTGTAAAAGCTCAAGCTACTAGTGCCTTGGATGTGTCGGATATTTTAAGGGCATCTTTGGTTCTAGTTGTGAGTGCTTTAGACTCTGGAGTTTAGACTACCGCAAGACAAAATGACTCAGGAACACTGAGTGGACAAGC
>JAQYWN010000756.1 GCA_029379265.1 Rhizonema sp. NSF051 | reverse complement strand
AAAGAATACATAATATTAGAATATTTTTTAAGACACCCAAATCAAGTTGTAACTCGTTCAGTAATCCTTGACAAACTGTGGGACTTTGATAAATCTTCGGGAGAAGGAAGTATCAAAACTCATATTACAAACTTGCGGAATAAACTCAAAGCTAATGGCAGTTCAGAAGATTTTATTGAAAATATATATGGCATTGGTTATCGTCTAAGACATCAGTAAAATAGCTTAATTAGAATATTTTTCTCAACTGTTACTTATATTTGGATTAGCCAAAATTTCAGTTAATGACCAATAGTTTGGTAGTCAGAAAAATGTGTTTCAAAGAATTCGATATCATTTCTTGTTGTCTTACTTAGTAATTTTTGCATCACTATTAGGAATATTTGCGCTCGCAGTCCGAATTGTTTTCGCTCACAGTCTGACTGAACAAATCACGGATAAGCTCATAGCTATAGGAAAAAGTGCAGCTGCAAATGTAGAATTTGAAGCAGGTCGGCTGAAGATAGAAAGTGATTTTCATCCACAAGACCTCATTGCTCATCATCAAGCATTACAGTGGTTTGATCCTCAAGGGAATTTAATTATCCAACAAGGACAAACTGTCTTGACTTTACCCTTGTTACCGAAAAAAATGGTACAAATTCAGACAGGTAAACTTCCTATTCAAGGCGTAACTGTACCAATTAATGATAGCGATAGTAATCAGTTGGTTGGGTATGTAAGGGTGAGCCAATCTTTAGAAGAATTTAATGAAACTCTAGAAAAATTGGACTGGGGATTAGGCGGTGGGATTATCGTAACTTTGGTTCTGAGTGGGATTGGCGGAATTTTACTAACTCGCCAAGCAATGCAACCTATTGAAGAGAGTTTTCAAAGACTCAAACAGTTTACTGCTGATGCTTCCCACGAACTACGCAGTCCATTGATGGCAATCAAAATTAATGCTGAGTTGCCATTAGAATATCCTGATGAAATCGGGCCAAAAGATGCAGAAAAGTTTCAGGCGATCGCTAGTGCTACTAACCAGATGACTCGCCTAACAGAAGACTTACTGTTATTGGCGCGTACTGATAAAGTTCCGAATCGGGATTGGTATAGTCTAAATGTAACGTCAATCTTGGAAAACTTAGTGCTACTTTATAAACCTCAAGCCCAAGCCAATCAAATTAATTTGATATCTCACTTAACAGAGAATCTTTACCTGATGGGTGATTCAGCTCAACTGACGCGGCTGTTTTCTAATTTAATTGAAAACGCGCTTCATTACACACTATTAGGAGGCATAGTTGAAATCAAAACCACTCGTGTCGGTTCTCAGGTTTATGTCAAAGTGCAAGATACAGGCGTGGGAATTGCACCAGAGCATATCGACAAGGTTTTTGAGCGTTTTTGGCGAGCAGATAAATCACGTTCTTATAATTCTGGTGGTTCTGGTTTGGGATTGGCGATCGCTCAAGTGATCGCCCAAAATCACGGTGGATTAATTACTGTCACTAGCCAATTAGGATTTGGTAGTTGTTTCAATGTAAGTTTACCAGCTTCTATAAGGGGTAGATAAACGCGAAGCTGTCTTCATCCTCTTTTTTTAGCAAAAGTATTGTTTCCTGAAGCAGGTTTTTGACCGAGTGTTTGGTTTTTACCTCTACCTCCAGCCATGATACTACGTAAATAAGAACCGCCCACAGTTACTAAAAACACTATATATCCTACTGCTTGCACCAAATAAAGATTTTGGGTGTAACCAAACAAAGACTTGAGAATAATTCCAGGAAACTCTTCATCTGGCAAAATTTTAGAACTATTCCAAACTATTGGTCCCAAAATGCAAGAATGAACTTTGGTGAACCTTTCGTAATAGAGACAAAGACCAGCCGACGTGGCACGATTGGCTAAGGCAAGATTCGCAAAACCTTCGTCGAAACGTTGCAGTGCTGTTACGACTAGTCCAGCAACAATCAGCACCAATAACACCCCCATAACTTGAAAGAACTGGCGGATGTTAATTTTCATACCCCATTTGAAGAGCATAACGCCAACTCCAGCTGACGCTGCTAACCCACCAACAGCGCCAATTGCAGGCATTAATCCAGCTTGAAGGTTGGAAGCAACGAAAAGAACCGCTTCAAAACCTTCTCGAACAACAGCAATGAATATTAAACTAAAAATGCCCCAACCAGCTTTAGAGTCGGTGAAAAGTGCTTCTGTAATAGCTCCCTCAACTTGAGCTTTCATAAATCTGGCTTGTTTGGTCATCCAGAGGAGCATCCAACTGAGCATAGCGATCGCAATGATGCTAAACACTCCTTCCAGGAATACCTCCGTCACTGCTGCGTATTGTGGATTGGCTGCACTTAGCGCTTGAGTTACCCAGGTTAATAAAACACCTACAAAGGCACTAGAAGCAATCCCAACACCGATCCCAGTATATACCCAAGGGTTAAGTCGAGATTGTTTGGCACGTTTAAGTGAGGCTAACACAATACCAACTACGAGAGCAGCTTCTACTCCTTCTCGAAGTGTAATTACAAAAACTGGTAAAGCAGCACTAAAGTTCATTGGTTGTTGTTTGTCCTTTTAAGAGGTTAATTAAGTAGAACCTAGAATTGAAAATGACTGTGTAAACCAGGAAATATGGAAAATAACTTTTTTCTAGTTCCAAGCTCCTTTTTCAAATAGAGTGGAAATTGACCGAAAGTTATACCCAGTCATTGATGGATGAGTACGGCATATTAAACTAGGATTTATAACTGAAAGTAAATCTTGATTGCTTTTCGTTTAGGAGGCAGATTTTCCCACCACTTTTTGAGAGTCTTGTTCAATAGTTTTAATCAGTTTGGTGACTTCATCATTAGTTTTAATCGGTTTTGCCGGAGCGAGCGCGGTAGGCCAATTCTTTGTTAGTTCTGCCAAATTGCTTTGTATAGATTTATGTGCTGACGGATGATCTTTAGCCATTTGGCTAGAAACTTCTTTGTATAATTCGTTAGCGTAGGTAACAAAACCACGAGAATCCTGATACTCAATAATTGCTGAGATTTTGCCACCTGCGACTGCTGCACCATATTCTGAATTAGCTGTATCCAGCAAGCCGTTAATTACCTGCAAAACAAATGTCGGTTTTGAGCGTTCTTCAGCATTCAACGCTGCGATTGCTCCATCCACCCCTTGCATAGAAGCTGTATAGTCAGTTTTAACTTTGGCATCCTTGGCATTAGATTTCACCAAATCTTGAAAACTACCCAAAGTTGACTTGAATTCTTTAACTTTGCGCTCATTCAGTTGTTCTTCGACATCAACATAAATTTCTTCTACTGGATGTCCGATATGTGGTTCAGCTTGCTTTGGCTGATTCTGTTCTAATAATTCTTTTGCTACATAAAGATGTCCTTTCATCAACCCCAGCTTAGTCATATAATCAACATCTTTTGCTTCACCCGTGAATACAACTTCCTGAACAGTTACCATGTCTTTAATTTGAGCGAACTGATCCTGAGTTATTACCTTTTTACTTACCAATTCTTCAGGGCTGGCGTATGGTTTATTCGCCTGAATCTTGTTCGATAATGCCGGAACTCCAAGCTTGGCTTCCAATTTATCCAGTTCCGACAAAATCGCGCTATTGATGTTGATTAGTTTGCTACCGTGACCGCCGTGACCGTTATTACTTGATATGTTCGTAGTTTGGGCGGCTGAGTTAGCTGCGGTCGTTGCGGATGGATTATCTGCGATCGGCGTGCCCTGGCTACAGGAACTAAGAGACACTATGGCACAAGCAGCCACAGCCAAACATACATAACGGAGTTTGATCATTTTTGCTTTTGGGGGTGTTGTCAAACTAGCGATTGAGTTTGACAGCATGTCGTAAATTTTCATATGGTAATTTTCCATCTAATGCGACATTTGTCAAATATTTTCTGAGATATGTGATAAACTTAATAATTAATCTCAATTAACTCAAGTAAACATAAAATTTATTTATAGAAAATTATTAGCCTGAGTCGCGGCAATCTTATGGGTACAACGACAGTCAACACCTTATACTTGATCGGCGCTGTAGTGACAGCTTTGCGCTTATCTACCCCTAGAAATTAGGGATTGATAAAAACTAACTTCATCAATCCCCCATGTAATAGATGTTTAGTTAGTATGTACTATAAC
>JAQYWN010000755.1 GCA_029379265.1 Rhizonema sp. NSF051 | reverse complement strand
AAAGGTAAAGTCTTGGCTGTTTAATGGTCTGTTTATTTCCGCCAAGCTGTACTAGTTCTGTGACTGTTGAATCGGCAAAACTATTAGAAGATACATGGCTGCTACGGGTTCGCAACCAACAGGGAGAATTGCACGATGCATATCTTACAGTAGCCGAAGCTGAGGAGATTTTAGTAAGTCTTGAGCAAGTATCACAAGTTCCTGTAGATGCAAATCAGTTTTTTCTGTTGATTGAGTCAGCTAGGATTAAAACAGCATTTGACTACGATCCTCACTTTGCTGTCAGCCTTAGTGGAGTGCGTCCTTTACCTCACCAGTTAGAAGCGGTTTACGAACGAATTTTGCCACAGGTTAGGCTGCGATTTCTGCTAGCTGACGATCCGGGAGCCGGAAAAACAATTATGGCTGGGCTGCTGTTGAAAGAACTCAAGTTAAGAAATGCTGTTGAACGAGTCTTAATTCTCGCGCCTGCGCCCTTAACGCTTCAGTGGCAAGATGAGCTTAGCAGTAAATTTTCTGAAACCTTTGAAGTCATTAACTCAGTCTTGGCTAAGGGACAGTTGGCAGGAAATCCGTGGGAAAGGTTCCGCCAGTGTATTGCTTCGATTGATTTTGCCAAGCGGGATGATGTTGCCCCTGGTATTTTGCAAGTGGACTGGGATTTGGTAATTATTGATGAAGCTCATAAATGTTCGGCTCGAACTCAGGGAGACGATCTACGACGCACTGGACGCTATAAATTGGCAGAAGAACTATCGCGAATTTCGGAACGAATTTTGCTGCTGACGGCGACACCGCACCAGGGAAATGTAGATCAATTTCATAATTTTTTACGGCTGCTCGATCCAGAGCAGTTTATTTTTGACCAACTCAATCCTCAGATGTTACGTTTGGAGGATAGTCCTTGGTTTTTGCGGCGTATTAAAGAAGAACTTATAGATTTTGATGGTCGCAAACTCTTCCGGAAGCGACATCCCATCACAGTGCCTTTCGATCTATCTGAGCCAGAAAAGTACCTGTACGATCAAGTCACAAAGTACATCAACAAATATTTGGGTAAAACTAAAGGGCGTAAGCAAGCCGCAGTTGCTTTGGCTCGGACAGTATTGCAAAGGCGCTTGGCAAGTAGTTTAAATGCGATTTTCAATTCCTTGAGAAAGCGGCAGCAGCGGTTTGCCGATCTGTTAGAGGAACTGGATAGTTTACCAGTGGCAGAACAACACCAGCGCTTAATAAGTTTGGGCAAGCCTATTGATTCGGAAGTAGAAAGTGATGATTTTGATCAACAAGAATTGGAGGATTTAGCGGTTGAGTCAACTGTAGTAGAACAGTTGGATCAACTGCGGGAGGAGTTAAGGGAACTGGAACGTCTGGTCAAGTTAGCTCAGCAGACGATTAACTTAGGTACTGAAACTAAACTCACAAAACTCAAAGAGTGTTTGGAAAGGGCAGAATTTAATGAATTAAAAGATGGACGAGGTAAACTACTCATTTTTACCGAGCATCGGGATACACTGGAATATCTCAAGCAGAATTTTACCTTATGGGGGTATAGCACTTGTGAAATTCATGGTGGAATGAATGTCCTAGCACGAAAATCGGCTCAAAAAGATTTTCAGTTTCACAAGCAAATTTGTTTAGCAACAGAAGCCGCAGGAGAGGGAATTAATCTGCAATTCTGTCGGCTAATGATTAACTACGATTTGCCCTGGAATCCCAATCGATTAGAACAGCGGATGGGACGCATTCACCGAATTGGTCAAAAGCAAGAAGTTTATATTTTTAACTTCGTGGCAGCGAACACTGTAGAAGGTCGAGTGCTAGAAAAGCTGTTACAGAAGTTAGAAGAAATTCGCCATGCGATGGGTAACGATCGCGTGTTTGATGTCATCGGTCAACTCCTGCAATTGAATGACATCCAGTTTGAAGAACTGTTACGTGAAGCGACTTATGATAAAGCTTCAGAAGATGAGGTATTAGAGCAAATTGAAAACCTTGAGCCCAAACGCTTAGAAGAATTAGAACAGGCAACTGGTGTGGCACTGGCTACTACTCATGTAGATTTATCTCGCCTTCGTCGTACTCAAGACCAAGATTATATTTCGGAAGAACAGCGGTTGATGCCGCGCTATGTAGAGGAATTTTTTAAGCGAAGTTGTGAGTTTTTTCGGATAAATCTGGAAACTCGTGCTGATGGGTTGTGGCGGATTCCTTATGTTAAAGAAGAGTTTCGTTCTGGTAACTTGGATACCGTGCGGCGGTTGAGAACGCCGGAGAAAAATTATCCGAAGCTAACATTTTATAAAGAACATCTGTCCCTCGCTGCCCATCAAGATGCCGATCTCATGTCACCGGGACATCCTTTGTTTGCAGCGATCGCTGAACGATTAGATACCCAACTGAACGAACAAATCTGCACCAAATCAGCCGTTTTTATTGATGCAGATGCCGAAGCACCATACCGCATACATTTTTTTAACGTCCAGGTCGCAGGACAGCAACGCCAAGGTAAGGATATAGTCATTAAAGCTCAATTATGTGCCATAAAAGAAGCAACCACCGGAGAATTCGCACTAGTATCGCCAGATTGTTTGCACGATCTTGCGCCCGTCTCAGAAGCACTTTCTACCCTTGCCATTCCACTCCCTACAGCTAGTGAGCAACAACAGATAGAAGACTGGATTAAAGTAAAAATTCAAATTCCCACGATCAAACAACAGCAGCAAAACCGTCAGCGGGAATTACAGATTCGGCAAGATTACTTGGAACAGGCAATGGAGTCGGCAATTCGGGAAGCTCAAACGACTCAGATGAAGTTAGCAGCGAAAGTCGCGGCGGGGGAAGAAACATATCGAGTTTCGAGAGATAATGCTCAGAAGAAAGTGCGTGACTTGCAAGAGCGCTACAAAAATAAACAGACTGAACTGGATTATTTAAAAATTGTCCGTCCTGGTCGCGTTGTTTATTTAGGAACTGCATTGGTACATCCAGCAGCAGTAGTGACAAATTGCCAGGACATGCGGAACGATCCAGAAATAGAAGCCTTTGCCATGCAATGGGTCATGAACTACGAACGCGATCGCGGTTGGCAACCCTATGATATCAGTAAACAGCATGACGGAAGTGGGTTTGATATTCGCAGTATTGAACCTGGAGATACAGAAACATCCCAGGTAAGACGGATTGAAGTTAAAGGGCGATCGCACTTCAACCAAGCTGTTTCGTTAACAATGAATGAGTGGCGCAAAGCACAGCAATTAGGAGATTCATACTGGCTGTACGTTGTCTGGGGTTGCAATACTCCAAATCCACAACTCTTGACAATTCAAAATCCAGCCAAAAAGCTTGTCGGTGATGCTAAGGAAATGAAACAGGTGACGCGGTATTTGGTTGGGGCTGAGGCGTTGAGGAGGTGGGCTAATTGTTGATTGTAATTGTCCAATCTTCAATTTGCAATCCAGGTACACGAGAAAAATCGCGCTGATTGCGTGTTACTAAAATAGCATTATTGGAAATAGCGATCGCCGCAATTCGTAAATCTTGTGTACCGATACGGATTTTTTGACGCAGTAATTCTGCATAGCGACTGGCAGAATTTTGGTCAAAATCAAGTATTTTGATTGTGTTGAAGAATTCGACTCCCTGTCGCAATGCTAAATAACCCCACATCAGCCTTTGCTCTTCAGAAGATTGTCTGATAACATTTAGCCAGCCACGCATTTGCTCTTCTACTGTAATCACGGTAACAGCGATTTCTTCAAGGCTAACTTGATTTACACGCTGCTTAAGTAGTAGATGTTGGTTTTGAAAAAGAGAAATAGTATCTGTATCTAGTATCCACACACTCATCAAGCTTCATCCTCAAGGTTCATTTCTGCATCGAGTTCACGACGATAACTTTCTATAGATGCCAGCACCTCATTAAAAAGTGGATTATTTTGATACATACCTGCAAACTTCATCAAAGGATGCTCCGATTTTGACAGTTCAATTTCCTGAGAAACTATTTCCAATTTTTGCAAATGAGCATTTACAAGTTGATGTATATTGAAGAGCACTTCTTCACGGGTTTTAGCAAATACCTGATATTCAGGCATTCCCCAAACAGTTGCTTGATATCCATCTTCTTTCTTTTCAATTACTACTGAATAATTAAGTTT
>JAQYWN010000754.1 GCA_029379265.1 Rhizonema sp. NSF051 | reverse complement strand
CTATTAATCTAAATATATTACTGGAAAAACTTAAATTTCTAATACAAATAACCAGCAAATTCAATGTTTATTGAAGAATCTGCCGCGCGGCTTTTAAAATCAGCCGTTGTTCGGCACGGGCGATCGCTTGATATGTTCGTTCAATAGCTTCTGGTTCAACGGAAATGGAAGTTATGCCCCATTGCACGAGTTGCTCAATAATTTCCGGATAAAGTGCAGGTGCTTGACCGCAAATAGAGCAAGGAATCCCTGCATTTTTTGCCATTTGGATAAGTTGAGCGATCATATTCATGACTACTGGATGACGTTCATCAAATGCTCTTGCCAACTGTCCTTGCTCTCGATCAACTCCTAACAACAGTTGAGTTAAATCATTTGTTCCAATCGAAATTCCGGCTACACCTGCTTTGACGTATTCTGGCAGTAAAAATAGTACACTTGGCACCTCCGCCATAATCCACAGTTGAAATTGTGGTACTTGGGTGAGGTTTGCTTGCTCAACTTTTTGGCGGCAAAAAGAAAACTCTTCCACAGTCCGAACAAAAGGTAACAGAAGCCTGATATTGGTGTAACCAGATTTCTGTACAGCCGCCAAAGCCTCCAGTTCCAACTCAAAAACTGCGGGATTTTCTAAATAGCTGAAAGTGCCACGATTTCCCAGCATTGGCTGTGACGAAAATGAAGAAGTGTGGCTAAAATCCCGCAGTTCATGCGATCGCCAATCCAAAGATCGATAAAAAATAGGTCGTGGTGCAAAGGCGGAAGCAAACTGTATTACCTGCTCGTACCAGCGTTCCAGCAGTTGAGTCTTGCGCTCTTGAAGCCAAGTATTGGGGTGTTGTCCCTCAAGAATAGTCATTACCATCAGTTCTGAACGCAATAATCCCACGCCATCTACAGGTAAGCTTTGTACACGCTTGATCAAGTTAGGCTGACTCAAGTTAACCAACAACTCGGTAGCAATCACGGGCAAAGAATTTTGGATTTGAGGAGTAGGAAGGTTTTCTCCCTTGTTCTCATTCCCTTGTCTATTCATCTCCCCAACTTCTCCAACTTCAGAAGTTCCCTTATTGACACGGTAAATTTCTCCCTTATCACCATCAACAAGTAATCTTTCTCCAGTTTGAATCATGCTTGTCGCACCAGATGCGTTTACAACTGCTGGAATGCCCAATTCTCTAGCCAGAATTGCCGCATGGCTGGTTAACCCTCCTTGTTCAGTAATAATACCGCAAGAATCTTGTACCATAAGCAACACGTCAGGTGCGATCACAGACGCTACTAAAACTACTTTTTTAGGGAGTTGTTCGAGTTTTTGGATTGAATTGTCAAGTACATAAGCAGTAGCCGTCACACGCCCTGGTGACGCTCCCAATCCTCCGATCAATAATTGCTCGTCAGGAATTGCAGATTGGGAGGTATTAACATGTGTCAGATAAAGTTTCCTCCCTATAGTTTCTTCAGAGATAGTCCACTTGAGAGTAAAATTTGCCCCAAGTTCTCTCACAAATTGGTGTGCCAGAGATATTAATTGTCGCAGGTATTCTTCTTGTAAAGCGTACTGTTGATGTTTGGCTTCCTCCAATGGGTAAACCACCAAATTTGTCAGATCTGACTTTAGGACTGGGGTATGCAAGGATTGCTGTGCAACCAACAGAGTATCATCAACACCATAAGTTATCATTTTATTTCCCATGTGTCGCTCCAGCACAGCACCAGTTTCTGGTTGGATGTAGTAAACATCTGGCAGCACTTCACCATTGGCGATCGCTATTCCCAATCCCCAAGTCGCTTGAATTTCCCATCCCTCTGAATGAGCATATAGTAAACCACTGGCTAGAGCATTTCTCAAGGGTTGCACCAAAACTGCTAAATTGACTTGTCGCAGATTAACTCCTTTGCGCTGCCAGTATAGTAGACTTTTGGCACGAAATATTTGGCTCCAGATCCGCTTCAATGCTGTAGCGATCGCTTCAAGATCGCAGCCACAAATCTGAGACTCTAGCAACCCAGAGAGATTACTCATCTTAGAAGTAGCCGATATCACAAAAGAAGGGCGAAAAATGAGACACTCAGTTTCCCATTGTGAGGCGGCGTTAAAGATTGTCTTTACCCACTGCGATGGTAGCACCGCAGTGGTAATTTCCTGACGCAACCGCCCAGCCACTTGCTGAAGTTGACGCCAATTATCTACATCCAGATGTAAGGAAGAATCAGGCAAATCAACAACTAATGCCTCTGAACTGTTAAGAGTTTCTAAGAATTCTTGCAAAACTGTTGCCGACACTACAAAACCAGGTATGACTGGATAGCCACGCTGCATGGTTTGGCTCAAATGAAATGCTTTGTCACCAACTTTGGTGCGGTCTTGTAGTTTAATTTGATCTAGCCAGTAGAGTTTATCCACTCAATTAGTCAGTTGTCAATAGTTTCTATTTTGTTGTCATTTAAGGGAGTCACCTCAATACGGTTCGGATAAGCAGTTCTTGAGCAGTTCTTGAGCAGGGGAGCAGGGGAGCAGGGGAGCAGTTCTTGAGCAGTTCTTGAGCAGGGGAGCAGGGGAGGAAAAAACCGTTTGTCGATCAACTCTTAACCGAACTGCCTCTCGACTTCCCCGAACCAAGAACTGCTTGCCTCAACAGATAAATTCGCGATTCCGAACCGTATTGGGAGTCACCTCACAAAGTGAGATCGAACAAAAAAAGCGATGAGACTCAATAAGCATCGCTTCCAGTGTCATCTGTTGCACTTTGGTAACGCTGTTAACGCTCTTCAAGATAGGATACCTGTAACAGAGAGGTTTTTTGGGTGATCTGATGTCTGTCAAATCACCCATCATAAAAGAACCCCACCCTCAACCCCTCTCCGCAAGCGGGGAGGAAAGACAAAGCACACAGAGGAGCGCTCTTGAGGTTCAGACGGAATTAAGGTTAATTTACCGGACATGATATTAAATCCCTTCTCCCTCAGTTACCTACCATGAACAAAAATATATCTGCAATTCTAGATTTAAGCAAATCGCTGCCAGATTTTACTTTGAAAGGCATGAGGTATACTGTATCCAACTGAAGCAGCGTCACGAGGGCCCTAAAAGGCGAAGTCTGTGGTGCAGAAGATTCCGTCCCACGTACTTCGAGCTTTAACCACTTTCATATAATGTAGAGTAATTGCAGTATTCGTCTTTAATCATCAGCATTGCTAAATACATACGATCTTTCGCCTAATAATTGGCTAAATATTACCTTCAGGCTATGCCTTGCCATACTCATTGGGGCGATTATTGGCTTAGAACGTCAGCTTAGGCATAAACCTGCTGGGTTAAGAACGCACATGCTCGTGAGTTTTGGAGCAGCCCTGTTTACCATTATACCCCTGCAAGCAGGTACGGCTCACCCAAGTGCTGATGCTCTCAGCCGCGTGATTCAAGGTATTGCAGCTGGTGTAGGATTTCTAGGTGCTGGCGAAATTCTACGTGTATCTTCTGATCAATCAAGGCAATCTGAAATTCACGGACTGACTTCAGCTGCAGCTATATGGGTTTCCGCAGCTCTCGGAATTGCTGCTGGATGCGGGTTATGGCAAACAGGATTAATTGGGGCTTTACTATGTTTTTTAGTTCTTAAAGTTGTTAAAAAATGGGAAAAAGAAGATTGATCACCGCTGAAAAGTGCGGAGTGAATAGTTTTGATTTGATAGTTAACTTCTAAGTGCTCACTTTGAAGTCCTCACTTTCAAATAGTGCTAGCACCTTAGCAAAGATTGGCTCTTCTGCCCTTAATTCAAGAATTGATTTCACTAAATTAATAAATTCACAATCAATTTTCTCGTGATTATCTATTGTCTTACTTGCCGGATAAAAACTTATATCATCAACCCTCAATTCATTAGTATTACCTGTTTCCCATTTATTTGTTTTCCTATCCCAAGAGAGAGATTTGCCGCGTAAGGTAAATTGAAACCAAACTATTTCATCATTCTTTAATTCAAAGAAGACATCAAAATAAGGTTCTGCTCCTTGAAACCAAATTCTCTTTGTACCTTGAGGAGAATCTTGTTTAAGTATCTTTTGCTCAATTGGCCTCAATGATGCGCTAAGAGATGCAATTTCTTTTTTATCTAATGTATTATTAGTTTGAATAGTCATTTGTTAATTGTTAGTTGTTAAT
>JAQYWN010000753.1 GCA_029379265.1 Rhizonema sp. NSF051 | reverse complement strand
ATTTAACTTTTAATTTTTAGTGTGCGCCCTTCGCAATATAACGTAGCGAATATAGACAGTACATTACGGCGCATCGTTGATTTACTGATAAGTATTATACTGGTAATACATCTAACCTACCCTACGGCTGTAGGTGACCCGCCACCGCTGCACGGCTACTTGTAATTCCATTGACAAGAAATCATCTAAGTGCGGATAAACTGGTAACCGTGGCACCAATTCCCACCCAGCAGGTTGTAATATGTCTCTCAATTCTTCTTCACGAAGATGCGGATAATCGGGATTGACTTCATCTTTTGGTCCAATTCCGCCCAAGTCCCTGGCACCTGCTTCCAAACAAGCCAGTAACCATCGCTCATCTTTAACTAAATTTGGCGGAATTTGGATGGTGATGTCTGGGGGTAAAATTTGACGTGCTTTGAAAATGACGAATGGCAATTGCAGGGGATCAAAAGGTGGTGCGTCAAAGGTTTGTTGACTGCCAGGACTGTGGGGTTGTAGGATGACTTCTTGAATATGATGATACCGTTGATGCATGTGGGCTATAGCTTCTAAAGTTTCCCACCAATCATCTTCTGTTTCCCCAATCCCTAATAGCAAACCTGTAGTAAACGGTATCTTTAATTCTCCAGCCCATTGTAGTTGTTGCAACCGCACTTCTGGTAATTTACTTGGTGCGTGTCGATGTACTGTTTCTAAAAGTGCTGGAGTTAACTCCTCCAACATTAGTCCCATCGAAACATTAACATCCCTCAGCCGTTGCATCTCCTCAAAACTTAGTGGTCCTGCATTTGTATGTGGTAGAAAACCCATCGAAAATGCTAAATCACACAAGTCATAAATTCGCTGAAACCACGCCTGACGCTGTGACGAATGAGGATGCACCTCACCGCTAAGTATTAAAATTTCACAAATATTTTGGGTTTGTAGTTGTTTAAAAAGGTTTTCAGCTTCTAAAATGCTTATCCAAGGACTCTTCCCCGGATCTGCACGAAAGTTACAGTAGGTACACCGATTAAAGCACTCGTGAGTTGGAACTATTGTGTACGCAGGGCTGTAAGTGACATTTCGAGAATGAGAGATTAACATGGAATGGCTGGTTGTGGGTTGTTAGTTATTGGTTGCAACAAACTACTATCTACTCTATCGATTAAATATTAACTACCAACCCTTAACCACTATCCATCGATTAATTCACAGATCTCATCAATTTCACGTCTTGATTTGCCAACATGGATGGTCCGGCAGTCACCACAACAATCTTATCTGGATGGAGTAACTCACGAGCTGCTTGATTGACTTGAGCAAGAGTAATTGCTTGGATTTTTTCAGTAAATAAACGTAGTTCTTCTTGATCTAGTCCATACACTTCATTCATCAAAACTCTACGTGCTAATTCATCTACATTAGCTAATGAAACCGTATAATTACTGAGAATATTATGTATGGCTGTTTTCACTTCCAATGGAGTCACGCCTTTTTGATGGATTTGCTGAAGCAGGTGTTGGGTGCTGGCGATCGCCTGTGTGGTATCTTCTGGACTGGTTTGTATCTCAATCGAAAATGTCCCAAAATTTCTACCTGCGTTGAAGTTGCTATAGATTCCGTAGGTTAAACCTTGGCGATCGCGTACTTCCGCACCCAATCTACTTGACAAGGTATCACCACCCAAAATCTGATTCAACACCATAGCTGCGTAAAACCGGGGGTCTTTGCGGTTAATACCAGTGTTCCCCATATAAGTAATCGCTTCGGCTTTACCTGGAAGGATTGGGTTGACACGCACAACTCCATTTGGCATCAATACTCGTGGATATTTCAAGGTTGGAGGTGAACCACTCGCTTTCCAATCACCAAACTTAGCTTTAATCAGCAATCGGACTTCAGCAGGGACAAAATCTCCTACTATGGCTAACACCGTAGTATCTGGACGATAATGTTTTGCTTTGAAGGCTATAACATCTTGACGGCTCAGAAACTGCAAACTTTTCTTTGTGGCAAACTGATGTAAGGGATGCTGTTTTGGATAAACTGATTGGACAAATGTTCTTTTAGCTACCTCTGAAGGATCGTCCAAATCTTGCTCGAGAGTAGTTAAAGCTTTTTCACGACTTAGTTCTAACTCTTTTTCAGGAAATGTCGAATTTTTAACAACATCTGCCAAAGTCTGAACTAAAACAGGCAAGTCTACTGCTAAACCACTCCCTTGGATCTGTACACCTTCGCGGTAAGGTTCAAAGTTGAGACTTGCCCCCCGATCTTCCAAAGCTTTGGCAATAGTAAAGACATCTTTAGTTTTCGTTCCATTCACCAAGTTTTGTGAAACAAGTGCTGCTAATCCAGCTTTACCCTCTGGATCAAATTCTGTACCAGCTTTGACATAGCCACTCAACGTGACTGTAGGAGTATTTTTACTGGGTAATAGTAACACCTGTAAACCATTGCGTAATCTAAAGTGCTGTGGTGAGACGTGCGTCGTTGGCGTGCTATCTGCTAAATTCACCGGTGGTAAGTACTTTGCTACATCTGAAGAAGACACAGATGCGCCGTTCGAGAAGTTTTCCGTAATGCGTGTAGAATTTGCCTTACTACCCCCGTTTTTTTGGATCTGAGTTGGTTCAAAAAAGCCAACTGTACGTGCCTCTTGTTTAAGATATTTGTTTGCCACACGTTGCACATCAGCTGGAGTGACTTGACGGAGGGCTGCTAGATAGTTTGTGGTATAGCGATAATCACCAGCAGTTGTTTCATCGTTGCCCAGTTGCATTGCTAGATTGTTGATATCACGGTTACCCAAGGTGACTGTAGCTTCTAGCTGCCTCTTAGCTCGGCTCACTTCTTCAAGTGTGACTTCTTTTTGGCTAAAATCAGCCAGAGCGTGACTAAGAGCCGAGTCAATTGTCCTCAAATCTTGAGTCTTAAATGCAACTACTGATATTTGATACCAACCTAATTCTAGTAGGTTAAAAACAGAACCCGTAACATCACTAGCTAAACCAGATTCTACCAATGCCCGCTTGAGGCGAGAGTTTCGTCCTTCTGTCAAGATGCTATCCATAACGTCCATTGCTGGCGCATCCGGGTTATTAACATCCGGTAACGGATACACCGCTTGCAATAACGCTCCTGCTCCGGGTTCTCGTAACACAATCGGGGAGTGGGAGAGGGGGGAAGTCTGAGAGTCCGGAAAAGTCTTTCTATTCTCCAGTGCGGACTTTTGTCGGGGCGGGTTTGTCAAGTTCTCAGCCGGAGCTAAGATGTTTTGTGGATTAAACCCCCCCTGACTGACTCGCTTCGGTATTTTCTCAAATATTTCCTTAACTGTTTTCAGAGTTGGTTCGGTTGAGAAATCTCCGACAATTACCACAACAGCATTATTGGGATTGTAGAAGTTGTGATAGTACTTCTGCACCTCTTCGACTTGAAACTTCTCTACATCAGCTTTAGTGCCTCCAATCGGCAACCCGTAAGGATGGTTGGGAAATGCTGCTCGCATCACCGCCCGGTTGAGGCGGTAATCAGGGCTATTTTCGTAACCCTGTAACTCAGAAATGACTATACGCTTCTCTTGTGATAGTTTCTTAGCATCAATCAAAGCATTTTGCATTCTGTCTGCTTCCAACACCAAAAGTGCTTTCAGCTTGTCACGTTCCACAGTATTGTAATATGCCGTTTGGTCATAATTAGTGAAAGCGTTTGAGTCACTGCCTAAAGCACTCAACAATCTTCCAAATTGAATTGGTCGATCTTTAGTACCTCTAAACATCATGTGTTCCAACTGGTGCGCAATACCATTGACTCCAGGTTCTTCGTTGCGCGATCCAACCTTATACCACGCCTGCACAGTCACTACCGGGGCAGTATGGACTTCCTTTGTCAAGACGGTAAGACCATTTTCCAACACTATCTTTCGGACATTTTCTGTAACTGAATGTGAAGTTTTTTTTATTACCTCTATTTTATGAATACTTACCCAATCAGATAGAGCAGAAAGCTGACTGTAAGCCGATTTATTACCAAATAAACATACCGTAATCAGCCAAATAATCAATATTAAAATATGGGTACGACGTCGATACAAGGTAGAAAATACTGACATATATTCAAATTTTTGCGTGTTATTTAAATAACAAAATTTTTGTATCAATATAGAATAATCTCTCTCTAATTT
>JAQYWN010000007.1 GCA_029379265.1 Rhizonema sp. NSF051 | reverse complement strand
TCATTCAATTAAGGATACTAATCCCTATTTTTAAGCAGAGAAAATTAAAAAACCTCGCATCAGTTCTTATAAGCTACTGAATTTATTTGTGTGGTTCTAAATTTTTAATGATTTTGAAAGTTTTTATCGGAAGTTTAACGTACTACTATCAACAACCTATAAAACTCACATTCTACACTCTCAACTGTCAATACTGCGTAGGTTTTGGAAAAATAGGGGTAATATCATGTCCGGTTAATTAACCGTAATTTGCGTAGACACGCTCACCCCACCCCCAACCCCTCCCCGCTTGCGGGGAGGGGAGACAAAGCACAGCTTTGGCGGGGAGGGGTTCTTTTATTATGGGTGATTTAAAGGACATCATATAAAACACTGTTCCCGGTGTTTGCGTTTTAATTACGATAAGAAATAGGCGAATTTGATGCTTAACCCTCTTTTTTGACTAAGTAAACCAGGAAAGCGCTTAAAAATTTGATAGTAAATGGAGTCGCGTTTCACTAAAATATCCTATAAGGGTGCAGAATGTAGACTCAACGCGGAAAATGATGACAAATACTAATAAATCGGTTACTTATGAAGGTGGATGTCATTGTGGTGCTGTAAGATTTCGGGTGGAAGTTGATCAACACAAAGCTGATGATTGTAACTGTTCTATTTGTAGAAAGAAGGGCTTCTTACATTTAATAGTTGCCCAAAATAAATTTACTCTGTTGCAGGGCGAAGATGTGCTGACAACATACAAATTTAATACAGGAGTTGCCCAGCATAAATTTTGCAGTATTTGTGGTATAAACTCCTTTTATATTCCGCGCAGTCATCCCGATTGTATAGATGTCAATGTGCGTTGTCTTGATGGTGATGCCCTACCACAGTTTGAGATAGTTCCTTTTAATGGACAAAATTGGGAGGAGAATATTCATCAGTTAAGAAGTTAATTCTTTGATTAGCAGTGTTACTTATCGTGAAAAATGATGGGTTGACTTAGTATGGTAACATTGCTCAATCCAGATTCGCATTTCTCCCTCAGAACCAAAACAAGCAGAACGCCCTGTCTTGGGATCGTAAGCGTGCCAGCAACAAATACAACCGTGACTGTCAGATTGCTGCCAAACTTGCAGTTCAGAACTGCTCGAGAGCCATCTGACAACATGTTGCCAAACTTTCTGGAGCGTTGGGAATAAAGACAACTCAGGATTAAAATTTTTCACGGTAAAATGACTTTACTAAAAGTGAATTGCTAATTTCACTTTCACTTAGGAATTTCAATCTGAGAAGGTACAGTTTGGACAGATTTGTCCTAGTACAATTATTCAAATTTGCAACTGTACTAGTCAAAATTCATTTAACTGTACCGTGCGTCACCTCAAAATATCGCTTATATTGCCAGTAGGAGTGCTGTTACAGTCATTAAAGAGCGCAGGCGGCAAGATGAAGATTTTTTTGGATCGGCAGTCATCAAAACCTATCTACTTGCAAATATACGATCGCATTAATCGTCTCATCAAATCTGGTGCACTTCAACCAGGCGATCACCTCCCTTCAATCCGGTCGTTGGCAGAAAGCTTGCAAGTTAATAAACTTACAATTATCGAAGCGTATAATATCTTAACCGCAGAGGATGCAATCAGCGCCCGTCAGGGTTCTGGTTATTTTATTAATACTCAGCCTCTGAAGAATACTAACTTAAAGCAAACATTTGCCCCAGCTCAGGACGTTATTATCAGAGAGCCGGGAAGCAATTCTTTTTTTGATATGCACATGGCTGCAGTGCAAGCACAAACTCAGCCAGAAATGATTAATTTAAGTTATGGCGTCCCTCGTCCGCCAAAAGATATAATGCAAATTGCCAAACGAGCGCTTAAACAGGCAGATGCATTGCACAATTACGATTTGCCGCAAGGACAACTGACATTACGCAGGCAAATTGCTCAAATGTTAGTACATCTGGGATTAGATGTATCAACAGAAGATTTAATTGTTACTAATGGTTCAGAGCAAGCCCTATCACTGGCAATGTACCATTTTGTGAAACCAGGAGATTGGGTAATTGTGGAAGCTCCTACGTATTTTGGTGCGATCGCAATCTTGGAAAACTTAGGAGCCAAAATTATCGGCATTCCCATGACGGCAGAGGGGATGAATCTCGAATTGTTAGAGCAATACCTCAAGAGCCACCGCCCGAAATTAATCTACACTATCAGTACCCTACACAATCCTACCGGGCTGACAACATCTCCAGAACATCGCCAAAAGTTGTTGACATTAGCTCAAGAATATGAATGTTCCATTTTAGAAGATAACGCTTATGAAGGATTGAATTTTGAGCCTGTGCCTTCCCCAATCAAAGCTATAGATAAACACAATATAGTCACCTACGTTGGCACTTTTTCTAAAACTTTAATGCCTGGATTGCGAGTAGGTTATATGGTAGTTACAGGCAAACATTATCAACCAATTCTCGAGCGGAAGTTATTCCATGATGTCCACGTATCCAGCGTTTCTCAAGCAATTGTGAGTGAGTACCTGGCATCAGGACATTATCGCCGTCGCCTCAACCAATTGCGATCAGAAAATATCCAAAGCCGCAATTTTACCGTGCAAGCTATGGAGCATTATTTTCCGGCATCAGCAAAGTGGACAATTCCCAAAGGAGGGTTATTTCTGTGGGTGCAATTACCAGCTAATGTTCCTATTCAGGCAATTAGTCAAGAAGCCTTATCGTACAACATATTAATTTTCGGTGGTTCGGGATTTTTTCCAGATAAACAAGGGTACCCAGCTATGCGATTGACTTTCGCTAACTCTCCACAGGATATTGAGCAAGGAATTTCTGTTCTCGGTAAATTGCTAAAAAGATCTCTTTGCAAAGAGTTTCAATCCAAAGGAAAATATAGCAAAGCAAGCTAAAGAGCGCGAATCTCTTTTAATGGACAAAATTGAGAGGAGAATATTCATTTTTTAATACTGGGGAGTAAGTGGTGGCGATGCCCTTGGCCACGGCTTAAGCCGTATCGCCCGAAATTGGATCCACCTCACGCTCATCGTATTGCTCCCATATGTATGTTTGTGGGTTCGCGCATCAATCCACACCTGCGTTCCCAAAATTTCATCTTATGTGCAAATCTATAAATACACGTTGAGGTGAGAATGTAATACAAAAGATGACACTTTGGTCATATTTACGACTATTAGCTCTATGTATTACATGGAAACACCTGATTTCCCTTCTTCCATGTAATACACGAGTAAACTCCCAAAGCTTTTCTCTCGTATTACCTTTTGATGATCCACAATTCTTTTGTTTCCTTACCCTACCCGCCATTTGTGCCAGTTGCGTAAGTCCTGACAATAAACAAGCACTGGAAATACTTGGCTCTCAATGCTATCAAACTAATACCTTTGCTCTACCTGAGTTGCCGCTCGTGCCATACACACTCTGCCTGATTTGTCAATATCTTCTACTGGATCGGCGCTCTAGGGGGTGTTTTCAAACTTTTTTTGTATGCTAGTCTTTTTAGTCACAGGAACTTTAATGCCAAATCCAATCCGGCTTTTAGAAGAATTTGTTGCCAAACAAACAGGTTTTTCCTCTATATTATTTTATTGGCACACTACATTTAGATGCGCCTGCCCTGTACTTACTATTGATCCAACCAATTAAGCAGTCCTAGTGAAGTCATACTTCCTACAAGGTGAGCGCCAATCAGATTGACGTTTGCCAAAACCACAAAAAGATCTAGGGAACGAATGACATTTTCGGGTCTATAGACTGTCACTCCTTGAGGTAAAGCTAGAGATTTTGATAGTACAGCGATAATGGTCACTTCAGATGCTAAAAAAGCTAACAATAATCCGATCAAACTGACAATTAAACCAGTTTGCAATACTTGAATTACGTCCTCTTTCCTTGGATGTAATTCATGATTAGGCGACTGTAAAAGTTTGTCTAAGCGCCTATAGCGATTTATCCAATAGAGTCGGAAACACAGTACTAAAATTCCGATAATACCAAAAAAGACTCCCAACCCCATGACCGAATTTGTTGTCGTTGTTTGGACAGTGACATTACGGCTAAATATAGCTAATAATAAAGCCAAGCTAGAAACAGCACCTAGTGATAATTGTACCCAGAAGCTAATCGGTCTTACTACGTGAAAAGTAGTAGCAAATTTTCGTTTAGTTGGTACAGGTAGGTATGAATTTAAATCATTTTTCATCCTTATTTTCCTTAATTCTGATAAAATCCCTTTTGATTTTTGAAAATGTCTTACTTCAGCAATTTTAGTCTTGGTATTGTGCCTTACTACTTTGTCTCCATCCAATTATCACCTGCACGCACATCGACAATTAAAGGTACACTTAACGATACTGCACCTTCCATTGCGGACTTGATTTGCGGCTGTAATTCTTCCCATTCATGCGGGGGAACTTCAAATACCAATTCATCATGAACTTGTAACAACATGTGGGCTTGGTAATTCTGCAAAACCTCACGTAGTTTTACCATGGCAATTTTGATAATATCAGCACTGGAACCTTGAATTGGTGCATTGGCAGCAGCACGGAGCAACCCAGCATCGTAAACACCTAAATTCTTAAGTTTGCTGAGATCAATCAATTGTGGGTTATTACCTTTAAAAGCACGTAAGCTATTGCTGGTAAAATCAAAATATCGCCGACGTCCAAGAATCGTTTCAACATAACCTTGGGAGATCGCTTGTTTCTTCACCCCTGCCAAATATGTAAAAACTTGAGAATAACGTTCATTAAATCGCTTAATAAACTCGCTAGCGCTAACTTTATCTATCCCAGTGGAACGTGAAAATCTGACAGAACCCATCCCATAAATCACGCCAAAGTTGATAGTTTTTGCCAATCGCCGTTCGTCTGGTGTTACATCTTCTTTCTCAAAAATCAGCCGTGCCGTTACAGTGTGAATATCCTCATTTTGCCGATACGCTTCAACCAAAATTGGCTCTTGACTCAGGTGAGCTAAAATCCGCAACTCAATTTGCGAGTAATCAGCAGCTACTAATAACCAGCCAGGTTCTGGTAAAAACGCTTTCCTAATTTTGCGACTAAAAACAGTCCGAATGGGGATATTTTGTAAGTTCGGATTGGAAGAAGATAACCTGCCAGTGGATGTCGCCGCTTGATTAAAATCGGTATGGACATGCTGAGTGTCTTTCCGCACTAATTTTGGTAATGCATCCACATAAGTTGATTTCAGTTTAGACAGGGTACGATACTCAAGTATGGCATCAACAATACCGATTTCATCAACTTCTTGTAGCCTTTCTAATGTTGCGGCATCTGTAGAATAACCTGTTTGTATTTTCCGAGAATACTTAGTGCTTAACCCTAACTTTTCAAATAATATCTGGCTCAACTGTTTGGGAGATCCTAAGTTGAATTTTTCTTCAGCAAGATCATAAACTTGCTGTTCAAACTTGGCTAAATCTATTTCTAACTGTTGGGAAATTTCTTTCAAGTAAGCTGTATCTATACGAATTCCCCGGTATTCCATTTCCGCTAACACTGGTTCCAAAGGCTGTTCCACTTCCACAAGAAGTTTATGCAAAGCTGGAATTTTTTCCAGTTGCTCGCGTAGTTTTGAGACAAGTTGAAATGTGACATGCACATCCATTCCGCAGTAATCTGCTACGCTGGAAATATCTACATCAGCTATAGTTTTGCCATTGGGAACTAAGTCAGTATAACTTTTTGCGGTCAAACCCAAGTAACGCCTAGCTAAGTCACCTAAATTATGAATTCCATCTGGATTTAAAACATAACTTGCCAGCATGGAGTCAAATACAACTCCTGCCATAATTATTCCTTGACACCGTAGAACTAAACGGTCAAACTTAGCATTCTGTAAAGCCTTAGGATAGTCAGTACTTTCTAAAATTGGACGCAGTGCTTCCAAGGCAAAGTCCAAACTCAAATTCTTGCCATCTTTATGCCCGAGAGGAATATAAGCGACTTCATCTGGTTGGCTTCCCCAACAGCAGCCAATTCCCACTAAAGTTGCATCCCGTGGTTCTAAATCACTCGTTTCCGTGTCCCAAGCTACAGGTGTTTCAGTGCTGGTAAATTGTTGGAGATGCTTCACCAATTCAATGAGTTTGGCTTCTGTATCAACGATCTGTGGTGTAATCACAGAAACAGCTTGCTGTTGTTCTGCATCTGTTTCATCAGCACTGAAAAACCACAAATCACTATCTTCGTTCGGAGGGGGTGGGGTGTCGTTTGTTTCCTCAACTGTACTACCACCAAACTGTTGTTGAAGTTCGTTAATTTTATCTAGGAAAGACTTGAATTCTAAATTTTCTAAAATAGGAATGAGGTGATCTGTGTCGAAGCCTTTTAAAATACAGTCTTCTAAATCAACTTCTAGGGGGACATCAAGAACAATACTCGCCAAATAGCGAGATTTTTCAGCGTCTTCTTTCCCTGCTTCTAATTTTTTCTGAACTGCACCTTTGATTTCACCCAAAGAGGAGTAAATCTTATCAAGGGAATCGTAGGTATTCAGCAACTGTACTGCTGTTTTTTCCCCAATTCCCCTCACGCCTGGAATATTATCTGATTTGTCGCCGCAAAGGGCTTTAAAATCTACCACTTGGGAGGGGAAAACGCCTAGTTTTTGTTTGACTTGTTCTGGACCAAATTCAGTTATACTATTTGTGGCACGCTTCAGTGCATCTGGACTAAAGTACAATACGCTAATTTCTTTTTTAGTATCGATCAGTTGGAACAAATCACGATCGCCTGTCAGCACTTTGACTTTATAATTAGCAGCCGTCGCTTTTTGTGCTAAGGTTCCCAAGACATCATCTGCTTCGTAACGTGGAGCGGTGACAATTTTCAGATTAAACGCATCAAGCATCTCTTGGAGATTTTTCAAATCGGGAATGAAATCCTCTGGTGTTCCCGGACGATCTGCTTTATAAGTATCGTCTGCTTCATGGCGGAAAGTTGGTAAGCCCAAATCAAAAGCGATCGCCATTGCTTGAGGCTTCTCGGTTGCCATCACCTCTAGCAGAGATTTGAGGAAGCCAAAACACACACTCGTGGGAATCCCCGTTTTTGTCCGCAATCCACCGGTACGACCGACGAAAGCAAAGTACGAACGAAAGGCTAGGGAATGTCCATCTACTAAAATGAACGTGGGGAGTGTTGTTGTTAATGAATCGGAAGCCAACTGTTTTAAAGGTTTTTTTAGGATCTAGACTTATTTTAACGTAAGTTGCAGGTTGAACCAGATCCCCGACTTCTTAAAGAAGTCGGGGATCTATAAATTTGCTTAAATTACGAATTAGAAATTCCTTCGTCACTCTTCTTTTGACGACGCAATTTCAGTATACCAACTATACCTGCGCCTAATAGAGCGATCACACTTGTCGGTTCTGGTACAGCAGCTACCTTACCAAAGTCAACCGCAAAAACTACGTCATTGAAGTCGCGATCAGCTACTGCATCGAGGTTTCCGCCATCCGTCGAACCTTTTGGCCCAAATAAATCCTCAAATCCAACTAAAAGGTATCGATCATCTAATGAATAAGCAACTATATGATCCAATTGATCTGGGTTCTGAGCTGCATTTGTGCCGTAAATGTTTTTTAATCCTGTTGTTGGGTTAGTTGCACCCGGATCGTTTGGTTGAGCGCCATTAGCTCTCAACAAGAAGTTGAGTTGTGTGCCACTGGCTATTTTACCCAAATTGACATAATCACCAACATTTAAACTCCCATTATCAATCGGCTTGTCACAATTATTATTGTTTCCGGTTTTACAGGAGGCGTCTGTAAAAACATAGCCGTTTTGGTAATTAGAACCCTTGGTTGCTTCGTAAGCTAGCTGATCGTGATAATCGGCTCCTCCGTCAACGAACCAGACGCGCACATCGTGATCATCTTTAAGTACGAGCTTACTAGGATCTAGTTTCGTTACGTTACCTTCTGGAATAGATATTCCTTCTTTTTGCACGTAACTCTGAAAAGCCGGAATCAATGATTGGAAACCTGATGTGTCTGTCGATCTGTTTTGAACTGGATTTACTGTTAAATTTTGCCACTCATTTGAATTTTCTAGTGAGACTGCATTGGCAGAAGATATTACTGAGAATGATCCACTTAAAGCCGTAACTATAGCAATCAGTTTTGTAAACCTTTTCATATCAACCCTGGAGTTTTTACCGTAAATTTATGGAATTACTGATTTCATTAGACTTCTTACAAAAGTAGGTAGTAGATCCGAGTGGAATCGGAAGATATAGAATTCTAATATCAAGCAAGAAGTATAATCTTTTTTCTTACAAATGATTTAGGATTACTATACATACCTTCTACGGGCTACCTTCATCCCCCCTAAGAGAGTAAAAGTTACTTTTGTCAGAAATCTTACTGATTTAGTCACTTGTTTGGAAACAAATGTTCCTTCTTATGATATACATTTAGTAACTTAAGATTTGGCTTAGTGTCTATATTTACAAATACTCTTGATGAACTCTTTATATTGCAGGCTTTCATATGCCTAAAGGGATATTTATAAATCAGGAGAAGCCTTGCTTAACATTCATTTTGAGTATTTTCTTGGAGTTAGCAGTCGTATAATCATACATAAGTAGATATGCGTAATTATCTACAAATATATTGACCGTCATTTGTTCTTAGTCCTTTGTGCCTGAAAATTCACGCTCTGACAAAGAGCGACCACTAAGAGGTTGTTTGAAAAAGGTCTGCTTGAGCCTTAAGTGATACTAATATTGCAGATCAAGTGTGAAATAGTTTTAAGGAATATGAATGTTTGACATTAAACTGCTAGTAGTCGATATAGATGGTACAATTTCTGGTCGTTCTAACAGCATTAGCAAACCTGTATTGCAGGCAATTGTGGCGGCGCAAGCACGGGGTATAAAGGTAGCGATCGCCACCGGTCGTATGTATCGCTCAGCGTTGCGCTTCCACCAGGAAATTAGCTCTAGCCTGCCACTAGTAGCGTATCAAGGAGCGTGGATTCAAAGCCCTATTACTCCTCACATTCATCGCCATTTGCCTGTTTCTAGAGAAATGGTACACAAGCTGTTGGATTATTTTGAACAACCCGAACTGCGATCGCTCTTATCTGTCCACTTTTATATCAACGATCAACTCTACGTTCGAGAGATCACACGAGAAACAGAAATTTATGCACAACGTTCTGGTATCATCCCGATTGCTGTAGGTGACTTGCGTTCCTGTTTAAAAGATGAACCCACAAAAGTTCTCGCTTTGTGCGACGACACAGATGTTATTGATCGGTTGCTGGGGAATTTGCGCTGCCAATACACTCCCGCCGAACTATATCTCACCACATCTGTTGCCACCTTCTTTGAAGCGACTAATCCCTTAGCAAATAAAGGAATTGGAGTGCGTTACCTAGCCGAAGAACTGCTGGGACTGCAATCTGTTAATGTCATGACAATTGGTGATAACTTTAACGACGTAGAGATGCTCGAATATGCTGGCATCGGTGTAGCTATGGGTAACGCACCAACTCAAGTCCAAGCGATCGCTCAATGGGTAGCTCCTAACGTAGAGCAAGACGGAGCCGCAGTAGCAATTGAAAAATTTCTGCTATCTTAAAAATTTACTGCTGTGTTTTATGAGACTCAGTAATTTAGAATATTCATAAAAATCAGAAAGGATACCGACGACTGGCCGTGTTTCGTCTCGGTATCCTTGCTGGTTCGCTCCTCACACACCTGCTAATGTACCCGAACAGCTTCAACTAGTCAATAGCCAATTCAGAAATTTATATTAAGAATTAAGAAGCTTTCTCTTGTATTCAGTATTTATAAATACCTGTGTAAGCCCCAACCACTTGCTTATTCGTGAGATCTCTCATATTTTGCCTAAAAAACATACAATGTATTATTTTTTACATACGCATTCTTAAAGTTCTCTCAACTCCCCATTCACAACTCCTGAAGAGCAAAAATACCCAATTTGTCTTCAAGCAAAAATCTGAATACGGATTGAGTCGCCAAGACCAATCCCAATCTGGCTTGAGCTAGTTCAGGGTTCGTCGTTTTCACTTCACCCCAAATACGACACTCAGACCAAAAGCTTTGAAAAGCTTCACTTAGGTTCAAACCTGCTTTTTCCCATTTACGTTCATCTGTGGAATCAGAATACTCCAAGTCTACGACTTGTATTAACTCAGCAATTAAGCGACGCGAAGCTGGGTGATGATCGCGCATTTGATCACAGTTAAGCCAGGGAATTTGGTTGCATCCGGTTGTTGTCCAAAAGGCAGTATCAGGTTCTGGTTGCCTGAGTTTAATCAATCTCTCTTCACATGCCAGCCGCAACAGAGTGCAGCAACGAGCATGGGCGTATTGAGCAGTAAATTGGGAGGAGGAGAGAGGGATAGCTCCAGATAAGGAGTTAGAGGAGGCATGCCTTGAAGATTCCCATTCTCCTACTTCCCTAAAGGCAAGATTTTGCAACCAAGTCGCCAATAACTGGTCACTTAACTCCAAATGAATCCAACCTGGAGAAACGATTTGAATATTGAAATATTTGATACATTTTGCAGATAAATGAGAGACAATGGCATTGGCGACATCTATCGAGGGACAATTCTGAGATTTTGATAGCTGTAAGGCTACACTTGAAATATATAAAACTCGATTATTATCTCTGCCTTTATATAGAGGAATATTTTCCTTTAATATGCATTCAATGTGATTCGTTCTGAAATATATACTTATTGCTATCCATAAATGACTAGAGACTAACTGCTTAATTGCTGTATTTTTACATATAGGTAGTTGTTGATACACATTTCCTCGAGAGAAAAAAAATACTTCAGATCATTGAGATTCTGTCATCTGTCTTCGGAAACAAATTATTCTATACAGAGGAAAAATGAGAATTATGCAAATTTTTTTTGAAACAAAGTAAATTTTACTACCATCATTGTACAGTAGGAGTATAACAAAAGAGTAGGAGTTCTTCTTTCTACCTTTTTGATGGCTGGCACTGTAAGGTGTTAAGCCTGAGTTGCCAACACAAAGACACTCCTTGCACCTTTTTACGCCGTCTTTGTCTTCAGCCAAACGCTTTTTGTTACCTATGCAATCTCCATCCTCCTTTTCTGAGGCTTCACGTCCTTTTCTAACTTGGCAACGGATTCTTGATTGGGCTCAAGAACACTACCGTTGCCGCACCTTTAGCAAAGATGAACGCATTCCAGCTAGACCTGGATTGCTGTACTTGGTGCAAAGAGGTGCGATCCGTATGGTAGGAACCGCTCAAGTTAGTGCTACAGCCAGTCAGTTGACATCTCGACGCATAAATAGAACCCCAGAAGAAGCTTTCTTAGGGTTCGTTGGTGCAGGACAGCCGTTTGAAATTGTTGCCCAATCACCATTCACACTTCAGGCTTACGCCCATGTTGATCAAACAGCAGTGTTGTGGATGTACTGGCACGATTTAGACAACTGGCCCCACTTCCGTCGCGAAGTTATGGATGCCTTTAGATATCAGCACCAGCGCAAGCTGTTATGGCTGAGTGCTTTAGGACAACGGCGCACAATTGACCGACTCTTAGGATTCCTAACATTATTAATCGAGGAATATGGAGAGCCGTCAATGAGCGACACTGACCCAGATGTTATTCGTGGCTATTGTCTACCCTTCCCTCTCACTCATGCCCAAATTGGCAGTGCGATCGGTTCGACTCGTGTCACCGTCACCCGCTTAATGGGTAAACTGCGTCAACGCGGTTTAATCTTAACTCAGGGGGATAATCTTATTTGCTTACCAGCAGAATCGATTAATAGAGGCTAAACTTTAGCACCAATCGCAGGTGTCAGCGAATTTTGACAAACCCAGCCTGGGAAATCAGTTCCTGTCCCTGCTCGGTCAGGAGTAAATTGGCATAAGCCGTACCTGCAAGTTGTTCGCTTTGACCATTCTGTTTGACCACCACAAACAGATTGGGAGTAATTGGGTACTTTCCTGATTGAAAAGCTTCTATGTTCAATTTGTTTCTTTATTACCAGAACATTCAGAGGGGAGGACAAATGGTTCTTGGTAAGGGGCGATAAACTGTCCTTGCGTCCGCCCTAAAAGCACGGGCTTGATTGAACATTGAGGAATAACCAAAGCAGCAGAAGCATAATAGATGCCTCCAGGACTATCAGCCACTTTCTGCAGTGCTTGGGTGGTTGTGGAAACAAATTCCACTCTTGGCCCAAAAGCTTGACCACCCAAGATGTCTTGGACAAACAGTTCTACAGTACCGCCATTACTTATGCGGCGAGAAAAAGCCTTAATAGGGATCATGGGACCACCGATTTGGTTCCAATTTGTTGTCTTGCCAGTGTAAATCGACTGTAACTGCTCAATAGTCAATTCTGAGACATTCAGGTTCGGGTTAACTGCGACTGCCAAACCATCAATTGAAGAAGGGAATTTGTTTGAGAGTGAATCCGTGTTGCTGGGCACGGCTTAATTCTTGGTCAACAACTGGTCGTGAGGATTGGGCAAACGTTAGTTGACCATCGATTAACAACTGTATTCCACTACCGGAACCAGGAGCGCTACTTAATGGTTCAACATAGTGTAGCCGAAACTCAGGTAGCGCGGCTTGGATGATTGGGTCAACTGTTAGTCGAATCGGTGCCCAAGAAGTACTGCCGCCATAATTGAATAATCCTGTGGGGATATTTGGCACAGAGGCAAAAACTTTGCCTCTGGGTTCTCCATTGGAATTAGTCAGATGTAAGAGAGAATCGACCGAAGACTTTCTTGTGAACTACCAAAAGCCGCCAGCTATCAATCCAACTGTTATTAATAGAGATAAAACAAGAATTGGAATTTCATTTTTTGGCGACATATTCAAGATTTGTTAATTGTTAGTAGTTGGGTGTTAGTAGTTAGTTGAATTACCCACTAACTACTATCCAAAACCTATTAGCGGAGTTGGACAAATCCAGCTTTAGAAATTAACTTTTGACCTTCAGAAGTCAGCAACAAGTTTGCATAAGCTTCTCCTGCTTGCTGGTCGCTTTGACCATTTTGTTTAACAATTACAAATAACCGCCGTGTAATGGGATATTCACCATTTTGAAAAGCGGTTGCATTTAATTGGTTAATCTGAGCTGGACATTGTCTGAGTGAAACGAAAGGTATTTGGTATGGTGGAACCAGTTGATCTGGTTTCCTTCCCAATGGTAATGGCTTAACTGTGCATTGTCCAACGACTTCGGGAGATGAAGCGTAGTAAAGACCACCCATATTTCTTGCGACTTCTCTCAAAGCTTGTGTTGTGGTAGAGATGAATTGAACGTTGCTACCAAACTTTTCTTTTTCTAAAACGTTCTGTACAAAAAATTCGACAGTTCCGCCTTCTTCTTGACGGCGAGAATAAGGTATTGTCGGTATATTTGGACCACCAACCTGCTGCCAGTTAGTTATTTTGCCAGTATAGATGTCTTTAAGTTGGGATAGAGTTAAACCAGGAATATTAAGATTAGGATTAACTGCGATCGCAATGCCGTCAATAGCTACAGGAATTTCTTTTAAGGTAAAGCCTTGAGAACGCGCCTGCTCGTATTCGCTCTTATCAAGTGAACGAGAAGACTGGGAAAAAGCAAGTTGGTTGTTTAACAGCATCTTGATTCCACTACCAGAACCAGGAGATCCAGTAGTAGGATCGGTATAGCGTAAACGAAATTGAGGCTGGGCAGTTTGAATTACTGAGTCAGTGACTTTTCGGATTGGTGCCCAAGTCGTGCTACCTCCATAGCTAAACAATCCAGAGGGAACGTTTGTGACAGAAGCCAAATCACCACTCGACTGTCCGGATGATGGTGATTTATAGTTGTTAAAAGGAGATATTCTTAGACCAGAACTTTTAGTCAACCACCAAAATATAGCTCCTGCCAGCCCTAGTGTGATCACCAAGGCTAGAATCAAAACTGCTGTCTCATTTTTTTGCGACATAGCTATTGTTAAGTTTTTATAGCAAATATGGCGATTCTTACTTGCATTTAATATAGCTCTTGTGGGTTGCATATTTTACCCTCAAATGTCGGCAACGGTAGCGATTAAAAGATTACCTTATTTTCACAAATCCAGTCTTTTCAATCAGTTCTTGCCCCTGAGGCGTCAGCAGCCAATTTGCGCTGATCTTCCCCTGCTTGCTGATTTTGAGGAATATTTTGTTTCACAATCACAAATAAATTGAGATTAGCTACTTTGCTTTGGCTACGCTCGCCAATCACATTACTGAGGCTTTCACTCTCGCGCTGATTCGACGCGGAAACTCAATTATCTGCTGTTGATTTCAGTCCATTGTTCTACAAGAAACCATAAGCCGCTAAAGATAACGCCAATTGTTGCGAGAATGGCTAAGACAAGCTTAAGCGATTCATTCTTCTTAGACATAAAGAGCTGTCAGCACTAAGAAATGCCCTATAGCAGTATAGATAACAATTTGTAAATAAGACGAAATAAAGCTGTAATCGCGAGCGCGACTAACCCAGCGGCTACAGGAATTATAACTATTTGTGTACTCGTTAGATCGCGGTGCAATAAGGGAATAAAAAATACAACTGCAAAACTAATAGCTGGAATAATCAATAAATCCCACTTTTCAATCCACCGTCTTGTTTGGGCAAATATTATTATTGTTAAAATAACGGCTGAGGCAGCTAAGGTAATTGATGAAGATTTTAATATACTAAATAGAGCGAGGGCTATGACTCCACCTTCAAATCCACTAAATGCTGCCCCACTGAGTATTTCTATTAGAGAAAATGGTCGTTTGGTAGACGTAAGTGACTGCTTTTGAGGTTGTGGCTGTGACTGCGCTCCAGATTGGTGGGGATTAATCTGTGTAGTGGGTATGCTTGGTGTCGGTGCGAGGGCATCCAGTACATCTTGGGCTGACTGAAAACGTTGATTGGCAGCGCTTAACAGCATTTTTTCTAAAATATTAGCAAGGCGAGGACTGACAGTGACTTGCGATCGCCATATCCACTGGTTGTTATAGACATCAAATAACTGAGTTACTTCTTGTTGCCCTGTTAAGAGCATCACTATAGTAACACCTAGAGCATACAAGTCCGTAGATGGAAATACTTGACCGCCAGACATTTGCTCTGGTGGGGCAAAACCTAAAGAATAAATTCCAGTAGAAGCTTTACCCGGAGTAGTATTTGTTACCTGCTTCACAGCCCCAAAATCGAGAAGAAAAATTTTGCCGTCATAACGGCGCATAATATTGCTCGGCTTAATATCTCTGTGGATAATACCTTTGCTATGGACGAATTTGAGGATAATAAGAGTTTCTTGCAGTACTTCTAAAACTTCTGGTTCAGAAAACTTACCTTTTTGGACTAATTCTTCCTCTAAATTTTGTCCTTTAATATATTCCTGTACTAAGTAAAAAAACTGGTCTTCAACTCCAGCGTGCATTCCAGGAACAGGGAGTTGGAAGAAAGCATACAGTTCAGGAATTTGCTCGTTTTGATGACCTATTTCTTCTAAAACGACTGCTTCGCGTTCAAATAAGTCTTGCGCGAGTTGCAGTTGAGTTGAACTTAAATTACCCGACGGTTGAAATTGTTTAACAACACATTGGCGCATTCCCGGAGTATAGCGATCGCGTGCCAAAAATGCTGCACCAAACCCGCCGCGCCCGAGCAACTTTGTCGGCAAATAGCGTCCAACTAAAATTAATGGCATACCACAAGCGGTACAGTATTTTTGCTGCACCGTTCTTAAAATCGCTTGATCGTCTAAATCGGGAAACAAGTTTTGCGGACGGTGGCAGCGTGGACGAGTGCAGTAAATTTCCATTTATTTGTCATTAGTCATGAGGCATTAGTCATTAGTCATTTATCACTTGTCATTCGTCATTGATTGTTAGTTATTGGTCAATTGTTTGTTCAAACAATTGACGAAGGACATTTGTACTAATGACTCATGACTCATGATCAATGACCACTGACCAGATCTCAGTCTTCATCAGAGATAGGCGTTTTTGCATTTAAAGTGTTTATCGCCATGCTCTTTTGTGATGACTTTAACACATCTTGATTCCATCCGGGTGTAGCAAATTGTGGCAAAATTTCTTGACTAAAAGCTTCTGCTGCTTTGGATCTGTAGCGATTGGGATTAAAAATCAGCCACAGCGTGCGCTTAACAACGACACCTTCAATAGGCGTGCAATGCAACATCCCCATTTGTAATTCTTTAGCTATTGCCGAGGTAGAGACAAAAGCCGCTCCCAAACCGGATTGCACAGCATTTTTAATGGCTTCTATGGAATTAAGTTCCATCTCGATTTTAAAACGTCGTGTATCGATATCACAACGTGTCAGTACAGAGTCAATCACCTTGCGAATAGTTGATTGGGAATCAAGCGTTATGAATTGTAATTTATATAAATCTTCTTTGTGGATTGTTTCAAGTTTGGAAAAAGGATGAGTCACAGGTAAAATCAGCGCTAATTCATCATCAGCGTATGGAATAATTTCTAAAGATTCCGCTAGTTCGCCGGGAATTTCTCCGCCGATGATTGCCAAATCCACCTGTCCGTTAGCCACACCCCAGGCAGTGCGACGGGTAGAGTGGACATGCAACTGCACCGCTACATCTGGATATTTATGTCGAAACATACCGATCATTCGGGGTAAAAGATAGGTGCCTGTGGTTTGAGAAGCACCTACAATCAAGGTACCGCCTTGAAGATTTTGGAGATCCTCGATAGCGCGACAGGTTTCTTGACACAAACTCAAGATTTTTTCACCGTAGCTTAGGAGTAAATGTCCGGCTTCGGTTAATTGGGCACGACGTCCTCCTCGATCAAATAACGGAACATCCAATTGCCGCTCTAAGTTTTGCACTTGCAAGCTCACGGCAGGTTGGGAGACATAAAGACTATCAGCAGCACGCTTGAAACTCCCTTCTGCGGCGATCGCTTTGAGGATACGTAACTGATCTAAAGTGAAAGGAAGGTCAGACATAAGGCTAAACCCACAAACTTTGAAAGGAGCAGCATTGGCAACAAATCAGCGATTCAAAACATTCTTCAAAGTCATGATTTATTGCATTTTCGACTTTGTAGCAGTAAATGAGCGCATTAAAACATCTTGACTAAAGTCCCCCTTTGAATACTTTGTGATATTGATTGTACTGAGTTGAGTTTTCTTTAAATTACTTCATTTGTGTATTATGATGCCTGCGGCTTGGTTGACCACTAGTCATTTTGTCATGCTGGGACTACAATTGTGTTTTGTACTCGCCCATAGTGGCGGCGCAGCCCTACGCCCATGGGCAGAAAAACACATGGGAGCGCGGCTTTATCGCATTCTTTTCGCAGCTACCAGTTTACCGTTGGCTGTGGTTTTGATTGTTTACTTTTTTAACCACCGCTATGATGGGCTACAACTTTGGCAGATTCAAGACGTAACAGGAATGCAGGGGTTAGTTTGGGTACTATCAGCGATTTCGTTTTTGTTTTTGTATCCTGCTACCTTCAATCTACTAGAAATTGCTGCCATTCAAAAGCCATCCGTTTACCTTTATGAAACTGGAATTATCCGCATTACTCGCCATCCACAGATGGTGGGACAGATAATTTGGTGTATTGCCCACACTCTCTGGTTGGGTACTACTTTTACTCTGGTCACCTCCATCGGATTGGTACTGCACCATTTATTTGGAGTTTGGCACGGGGATCGCCGTTTGAGCTATCGCTATGGCGAAGCCTTTGCTGATGTCAAACAACGCACAAGCATCATTCCGTTTGTGGCTGTTCTCGACGGTCGTCAATCTTTGAAATGGCAAGAATTTCTTCGTCCTGCCTACTTAGGAGTTACTCTTTTTGTGTTACTACTTTGGTGGTCTCACCCCCTACTGGATCAGGCAACTAGTAGAGTACCATTATAAATTTAACCATTATCCAACTAGTAGTAGTAATTGATAAAAATTTGTGGCAAATTCAGTTTATCTATTGCTACCAAATCAATGTAGGATGAATTCTAATAGCTGTCATTGGGGGGGTGTTTTTAGTCTGGTTGAGAACTTATATTGGTAGTTACTGGTCAATTATCACTCGTTGGGAGTAAGTTGCAGCTAGCTCCACATTCCCTCAATGGGAGCCGTAATCAGGAGTTAAAAATTCAGAAAAGCCACCGTGAAAGTCGCGCTGGCTTTTTTATCAGCGCTACAATCAACGCTGATGTGTTCGCATAATCTTTTTTACCCTGCAATCAACACCCTGTTAAGAACGCAGAAGTACGTTCAAAGCAGCGTGTCCGTCAGGACAAGGCAGAGGGCAGAAGGAATCCCCTTAAATGAATTTAAGGGATTTAGCAAGGACGCAGTATTCCGAAGCGCTTTGCGTCTCGAAATACATATTTTCTTGTTTTTTCATAAATGAATTTAGGGGCTTGTGACCCTTATGGTCGAAGGGCACATCAAAAGAATCTCTTCCCTTCTGCCTTCTGCCCTCTGCCTTTCTTCCGTCATCCAGTACTTTAGATGCATTGGATGTACAAAGGAAAGTTGCTTGGGAGGAGCGCGTATTCACCAGGGGTTTTCTCTCACGGGCAAACTTTCCTGCACCGGATGCGTGGATTAACAACAGAGGTTGATACTATTTACACTCTTGATGCCCGGAATTTAGATTTATTCCACGGATGAAACACAAGGGAGCAACTACCATCAAGGAATCATCGGTTAATATTCAGAATATAGAATCACCCCACGCATAAGAGTTGGGGGTTTCAAAAAGGAAAAACTTTATGACATCTCCAAGGATTAAGATCGGCGCTTGAGCAAAGAATTCTCCTGAATTATGGACTTTCCTTACCAGGGGTACAAGAGAATTCGGTGTTGGGAGTGTATCCCGCTTGAGGGTAACTGAGGAAACCCACAGCAAAGTGCTGGCTCCTCCTGACGGAAGTATTCTTATGTTTGTAAGCGCAATTCGAGCAGTAGCGGAAGCCTACTCTCCTTCATGATAATAACCAGTTTGATATGAAAACCCTACAATTCAAGAAGCGTCATGGTGTTGTCGGTTAGTGAGCGGACATTTACTCAAGAGGTTTTAGAATCTCCTATTCCGGTTCTAGTAAATTTTGGAGCACCTTGGTGCGGCTTGTGTCGCATCATCCACCCCATGTTGTTGCAATTTCAAGCCCAGTGCTGCGATCAAATTAAGTTAGTTGGAGTAAATGCCGATGACAATTTCAAACTATCTATTACCTATCGCCTAAAATCACTACCCACTTTAATCTTGATCGAAAACGGCAAAAGTAGACAGCGATTGGAAGGTTTTGGCGGTAGAGATGATTTACTTCAAGCTTTAGAAGAAATTAAACTCAATTACACCAACCGTTCCAAAACTGACAAAATTGCCACAACAGTAGATTTAGGGTGTCGTTCTGCCAGATGAAATACATTACTCCTAAGTGTTACAGAAATTTCCACAGATGAATCTGAGGGATGGATCGTTGGTGCAAATCTAAAACCATGCTTAATTACCCCACTGGACCTTCATCCAGTGGGTTATTTTATGCTTGAGGGTGTGTGTCAAGGAGCTTGTTGTTGGGTACAAAGGAATAGAAATAGCGCAAAATTGGCGCTATGAGGGATTCAAAAGTTAAGTTTGAATGAGTGAATTTGGCTGACATCTCTTCAAAGTCTCACAAAAAGGGAAATACAGAAGCTTTCGGCATACCTCTTCAAAAATAAGTAAGTAGGTGTGAATCAAGACAACTTTACATTGGGGCTGTTAATGGAAAGAGAGTTAGTTTTTAGTAGGCTGATAAGCATCTCAACATTTGTTTACATATTTAGGTTTTTTTGCGCTAACCTACTTATCGCAAGGCTAGTTTACAATTATTAACAGTTCCCACCTGACCAGTTGTCTGCAGCGGAGAGCGAAACTTCGGGCAACCGTCTGTAGGACTGTCTAACCTAGTTAAAAATTCTACAAGTAGGCCTTAGTAATGGAAGTAATCTATCAGTATGCTTGGCTGATTCCAGTTTTACCTCTATTTGGGGCAATGCTGGTCGGTCTTGGGCTATTAACGTTAAATCAGGTAACAAACCAACTGCGGCAGCTAAATGCAGCCTTTATTATCTCCCTGATGGCAGTCGCAATGGGTTTGTCTTGTGCCTTGTTATGGAGTCAAATACAAGGGCATTCCACTTATACCCGCACCCTAGAATGGGCGTCAGCAGGTAATTTTCACCTCAGCATGGGCTACACTATTGACCACCTCACAGCCCTAATGTTGGTGATTGTGACGTCGGTAGCACTCCTAGTTATGGTTTATACCGATGGGTACATGGCTCACGACCCAAGCTATGTTCGGTTTTATGCCTATCTTAGCTTGTTCGGTTCCTCTATGTTGGGTTTGGTAGTCAGTCCCAACCTCGTACAGATTTATATCTTCTGGGAATTGGTTGGGATGTGTTCGTATTTGCTGGTCGGCTTCTGGTACGATCGCTCTTCAGCAGCAGATGCAGCTCAAAAAGCATTTGTCACCAACCGTGTTGGTGACTTTGGTTTGTTATTGGGTATTCTCGGTCTTTTCTGGGCAACAGGAAGTTTTGAGTTTAATGTCATCGGCGATCGCCTTGCAGAACTTGTACAGACAGGTTCGGTCAGCAACATTCTCGCCGTCCTGTTGGCGATTTTAGTCTTTTTGGGTCCCGTGGCAAAATCAGCCCAATTCCCCTTGCATGTCTGGCTTCCAGATGCTATGGAAGGTCCCACCCCAATCAGTGCCCTCATCCACGCAGCAACAATGGTGGCGGCAGGTGTTTTCCTGATTGCGCGGATGTACCCGCTATTTGAACACATTCCTGCTGCTATGAACGTGATTGCCTTTACAGGGGCATTCACAGCCTTCTTGGGAGCAACAATCGCTATTACCCAAAACGACATCAAAAAAGGCTTAGCTTACTCCACCATTTCCCAACTCGGTTACATGGTGATGGCAATGGGGGTAGGCGCATACAGTGCCGGACTTTTCCACCTGATGACTCACGCCTACTTTAAGGCAATGCTATTCCTGGGATCTGGTTCGGTGATTCACGGTATGGAAGGAGTCGTCGGTCACGATCCCGCATTAGCACAGGATATGCGGTTGATGGGGGGACTGCGGAAATACATGCCAATTACGGCGACAACCTTCTTAATCGGTTGTTTGGCAATTTCTGGTATCCCACCCTTTGCTGGTTTCTGGTCAAAAGATGAAATTCTTGGGAAAGCATTTGCGGCTAACCCATTTCTCTGGAGTATTGGCTGGCTAACTGCTGGAATTACCGCTTTTTATATGTTCCGGATGTATTTAACCACCTTTGAAGGTAAATTCCGGGGCAATAAAACCGAAATGTGGCATTTACTCAAGTCATTCCAAGGGATGGCAATTGTCACGGGTTTTGAACCAGCTCCGTCTATGAGTGTCGGTGCAATGGCAAAAGGAGAAGTGGAGGCAAAAGATCACCACCACGATACCTCTCACGGTCATCACAAGAGTGAATATCCCCATGAGTCTCCTTGGACGATGACACTACCGTTAGCGTTTTTGGCGATCCCCTCAATGCTTATTGGTTTGGTAGGAACTCCCTATGCCAATTACTTTGAGGAGTTCATCTTTCCTCCCAGCGAAACACTGGCGTCCGTCATAGAAAAAGCCGGTGAGTTCGATCAAACGGAATTTTTGATCATGGCTGGTGCTTCCGTCGGAATTTCTCTAATTGGAATTACCTTCGCTTCCCTCATGTATCTATGGGGTAAGATTAACCCCGTGGCGATCGCGACCCAATTCAAACCGTTTTACGAGTTATCTCTCAACAAGTGGTACTTTGATGACATTTACCATCGCGTGTTTGTCATGGGCTTGCGTCGCTTAGCCAGACAAGTTATGGAAGTTGACTTCCGTGTTGTTGATGGTGCCGTTAACCTCACAGGCTTTTTCACTCTTGTCAGTGGCGAAGGGCTGAAATATCTCGAAAACGGTCGCGCTCAATTCTACGCCTTGATTGTCTTCGGAGCTGTATTGGGCTTAGTGATTGTTTTTGGTGTGACTTAAGCGATTTTAGATTTTAGATTTCAGATTTTGGATTGGGGAAGGCTTGTCAAAACCAAAGACTGTGCGGCTTGACGAGTAACTCTTAATCCAAAATCAAAATCCAAAATTAACACAGTCTTTAATCCAAAATCCAAAATCCGAAATCCAAAATCCTATGGCTAATTTCCCGTGGCTAACGACGATTATTCTGCTGCCGATAGTGGCGTCACTGTTCATTCCTTTCATCCCAGATAAAGAGGGCAAAACAGTACGTTGGTACGCCCTGATCGTCGGGCTAATTGATTTTTCATTGATTATTTACGCTTTTTGTACTCAGTACGACTTCTCTAACCCAAATTTACAACTCGTGGAGAGTTACCCTTGGGTTCCACAGCTGGATTTGAATTGGTCGGTAGGGGCAGACGGCTTGTCCATGCCCCTGATTATTTTGACTGGATTTATTACCACCCTGGCGACTTTAGCTGCTTGGCCTGTCACACTTAAGCCTAGGCTGTTTTACTTTTTGCTCTTGGCAATGTATGGCGGTCAGATTGCCGTGTTCGCAGTCCAGGATATGCTGTTGTTTTTCCTCGTGTGGGAACTGGAACTCGTACCAGTGTACTTCCTGCTTTCGATTTGGGGAGGGAAAAAGCGTCTCTACGCAGCGACCAAGTTTATTTTATACACAGCAGGTGGTTCGCTGTTTATTTTGGTCGGTGCCTTAACAATGGCGTTCTATGGCGATACGGTGACATTTGATATGCGATCGCTTGGGGCCAAAGACATTGCCTTGAATCTTCAACTTTGGCTTTACGCTGGCTTCCTGATTGCCTACGCCGTTAAGTTACCTATTTTCCCATTACACACCTGGTTGCCAGATGCCCACGGTGAAGCAACAGCACCTGTACACATGTTGCTGGCTGGTATTCTCTTGAAAATGGGCGGTTATGCGCTGATTCGGATGAATGCTCAAATGCTTCCCGATGCCCACGCTTATTTTGCACCCGTTTTAATAATTTTAGGGGTAGTTAACATCATTTACGCTGCCCTGACATCCTTTGCCCAGCGCAACCTCAAGCGAAAAATTGCCTACTCTTCAATTTCCCATATGGGCTTTGTCACCATCGGCATTGCCTCTTTCACAGATTTGGGATTGAATGGGGCAATGCTGCAAATGGTTTCCCACGGTTTAATTGGGGCAAGTTTGTTCTTCCTTGTCGGGGCGACTTATGATCGGACGCATACCCTGATGTTGGATGAAATGGGTGGTGTCGGCAAGAAAATGAGCAAAATGTTTGCCATGTGGACAACCTGTGCTATGGCATCTTTAGCTTTACCGGGAATGAGTGGTTTTGTGGCAGAGTTGATGATATTTGTTGGCTTTACCACCACCGATGCCTATAACCCGACTTTCAAAGTGATTGTGATCTTATTGATGGCAGTTGGTGTCATTCTCACGCCAATTTATCTGCTTTCAATGTTGCGGGAAATTTTCTACGGCCAAGAGAACGAGGAATTAGTTTCTCACCAGAAACTCATAGATGCCGAACCCCGCGAGATTTTCATCATTGCCTGTTTGTTAGTACCCATTATTGGGATTGGTTTGTATCCCAAAATGCTCACTCAGGTGTATGACTCCACAACTTTACAGTTAACAGCACGCTTGCGTGATTCCGTGCCCTCCTTGGCACAGCAAAAAGCACCTACAATATCTTTGAATACGCCAAAGATAGAGAATTAGGTCGCGATTGTGACTGAAAATTGAGATTGCTATTAGGGTGGGTTTTTAACCTACCCTTTTTTAGTAAGTATTTAGATGCATATCCACCGCAGGCATCGCCGTTACGCTCACAATACCTGCATAAGTTGTTTACCCAAAACATATTAAGTCAATAAGACACTAAGCCATCAACACCATGCAATAAGCGTGGTGTAAGGTAGTGACAACCTATTATTCTCTCTTGCCCCATTGCCTGATCATGGCTATGGGGATTTTAGTGTCAGTGCGATCGCGTCATTACAGAACCTCAAGTATTGGGGACATCTGAACTAGTTACTTATATTAAGCTTTTAACCCAAGTCCGGAAAGCACGAGTGGTTGCTATTTCCCCATTCTTTCTCGTATCTTGGATAAATTGAGGAATTTCTTTAACTGGTATACGAGCAAAGGTAGGACTGCTCGCCACCTCTGAATATTGCTTGCCATCAAGGCGGTAAACCCGCAAGACACTACCGTTATAACGCCAGAACTCAGGTATACCCATTGAAGCGTAAAGAGTTAACTTATTTACCGCAGAACGTGAGTACTCCACCTCAAGCACAAGATCTGGCGGTGGATCTGTGGCCAGGTTTATATTTTCCTTATCTCTAACTAAGGATTCATTTTGGATATAGTAGCTGCTATCTGGTTCACCCCCCTTTTCCAAGTCATCTCGTGTTAAAGTCAGCGAACCAGTGCGTTTAATTTCTAAACCCAATTCTTCACACATCACCACAATAAAAGCTTCAATTAAGCGGTTGGAGTTCTCGTGCGGTAAAAGTGGAGACATAATTTCTACTATTCCATTGTCATAGGCGAGTCTGCTGTTACGCTCCTCACCCATGTCAGCCAGCATACTTTTGAACGTTTGCCAGCTAATATTTTCGAGTATAGTCCTAGTTTCTGCTGGTGTTACGGTTGTCACCATGATTTAGTACCTCTGTTACATAATCGTCTCAAGCTATAATTGGGCAATTCGACCGCCATGATGAAACGTCGCATTATCTACGCTTCCCCCACTCACCCGGACGCAACACCTGAATCAAGTACGTTTCTAGCCAGGTTTCAAACACTGTACGGTTTAGCCATTGAAATGGGGGTTAGAAGCAATGGGAACTCTTATAGTCTACGTCCTAATATTGATGGCTATAGCTATAATTTAAAAGTTTTATAAATGACAAAATTTACTAGCGTAGGCGCAGCCCGCCGCAGGCATCGCACTTCCGAAGAAAGATTGTAGCGACAAACAGTTAATGCCCCTAAAAAAATTTACACCTTAAACATTCATAATTTTACGTAAAATTAACCAAACGTTACTGCTCGATTAATTGAATGTTGATAGTCTTTATCACAAGCTTCAACGGGCATGATCAATCATGGATAGACGGACATTTCTGAAGTACTCACTCTCCACGGGTCTTGTGATTTGGGCAGGTGAGCAACTTCCCAAGCTGCTTTCAATGAACGAAGAGCAAGTCAAAGAATTGTTTGCTTTTGGAAGAGCCGATGCTGCGACACCTGTTTTTCCGCAAAGTGTGGCGGCAGGCGATCCACAGCCACATGGGATTACGCTATGGACTCGTATTGTTCCACAAGAGACAGCTTCAGTTAAGGCTGCTTTTGAGATTTCCACAGACGCTGAGTTTAGTAAGTCTGTCTTACGTGGTATCGCGCAGACAGATGAGTCAAAAGATTACACTCTCAAAGTTCGCTTGGATTCCGAGCATCTCCGACCCTTTACCACCTACTACTATCGATTCATTTACAAAGGAACAGTCAGCCGAACGGGTCGCTTTAAAACCCTGCCTGCTTCCAAATCTAAACTCAACAAGCTCCGCTTTGCGTATATCAATTGCCAAGATTATACGAACGGTTACTATAATGCTTATCGCTTCCTAGCCCAAGAGGAGATAGATTTTGTTGTCTTCTTAGGCGATTACATTTACGAAACGGTGGGAGACACTAGTTTCCAAAGTGGCATTCGTCCCCTCAAGCTACCTAGTGGTCAACCAGCTGCGGCGACACTTGAAGACTATCGATATCTCTATCAAAACTACAATAGTGATCCAGATTTGCAAAAGCTGCGGGAACATGCTGCGTTTATCACTATTTGGGATGATCACGAGTTTGCTAACGATTGCTTCCAAGTTAATGCCACTGACCAATTTCCTTTTAGTAAACCAGCACTTCGTCAGTCGGCAAATCAGGCATGGGCTGAACACACCCCCACTAGCATTCCTTTCCAAGCTGACAAAGATCCGTTAGCTTCGATACAGATATATCGCACATTCAAATTTGGTAACTTGCTGGAACTCGTGATGACAGACGAACGCCTCTACCGAGATGGTCCACCGTGTGACGACTTAGTGGCGCAGCAGCAGCATTATCTTACCCAAAGACGATACACTACACCAGATTGTCCAGAACGCAGCAATCCAAACCGTACTATGTTGGGTGTTACACAGCGTCAGTGGTTCTTAAACCAAATTCTCAACTCTGACTCGATCTGGAAGGTTTGGGGAAATGAAGTCATGACGTTGCAACTTAAGATATTATCAGCATTTGCTACGCAATTAACAGGACAACCGACACCAGATTTATTTGCGGATCTGGATCAGTGGGATGGCTATCCTGCTGAACGCGCTTTAATATTTCAAGCTCTTAAAGATGGTGGAGTGAAAAACTTTGTCACAATCACCGGCGATCTTCACACTTTTGTCACTGGATATCAGAAAGTGAACTTTGACGATCCACAGGATGTGCCAGTTGGAGTAGAGTTCGTGGTTGGTTCAACAACCTCCTCCAATTTAGCAGAGCAAACCGCTTCAAATTCCACTGGACCTTCAGTTGACGCCACCACTCAAATACTTAGGGCTAGTAATCCGCACATTGAGTACTTTAACTCGACAACCCACGGCTATAATTTGGTGGAATTGACACAAGAGGCTCTGACTTGCACTTTGAAGGCAGTTAGCGATATTACAAAACCAGGGGGAACACTCTCCACTCTCAAGGTTTACCGAGTCAGTCGCGATCGCGTGTTCATTGAAGATATAACGCCTGCTGAGATTTAACCAACCCTAGCCACAAATTTATTTCATTAAAACTGACATTCATCTGGTAGATGTACTCCAGCCATGAACAGCAGACGACGCAAATTAATGACTCCTGCTCTATTTAAACGGAGTGCTTCTACTGTCGCTCGACCACAAGGTGTTTTACCGATAACTTCACTCTTGTCACTACTCCAGCTAAAATGCTCATTCCAAAATTGCTGACGTGGGTTGAACAGAGCTTCTGGTTGTCCTGTAATTGGGTCAATGCCATGAGTCTTAGTGTGTTTGTGACTATTACAACCGAAACAACTCCAGGCTAAATTTTCTAAGGTATTTTCGCCACCGACTTGCCGGGGTTTTATATGTTCAACTGTAAAACTCTCAGTTGCAAATTCACCCGAACAACGGCAATACTCACAGTAATTTTGCGCTCGCGCTGCAACAATCCGCCTCATGGCATCCGTAACTCGTTCAGATGCCATGAAGTATTCTGTTCACCGTTGAAAATTCTTTAAGCAAAGTTTTTAGCTCAACCCTACGGATTCTAGCTAGTTGAATCAAAGCTTCGGCTCTTTCTACATCTTGAGACTCTACACGATCTACATAAGCTATTAGCTCCTGATGCTCTGTCTGAGTTATCTCTCCTGTCTCGTTCTGTTGACGTAAATAAGCTAGTCGAGTTTGGTCTTCAAGGGACAATTTGTGTTGAATGATTTGCACTAAAGTTTTTTCTTGTGGTTCGACAAGAGCCGTTTCACTCACCTTACTAGCTTCATTGCTCAATGCTTCCAAGAACTCAAGCGCTTTAGTGAGGCTTTCTCTTGGCAATTGTTCAACTAATGCGATCGCTCTTTTACGTATTTCTGTTGGTACAGTCATAGAAGATCTCAATTAACTAGTGCCTAGCTCGATTGTATCTAAATGGCGATCGCGTTATTGCCGCCAACTTACTTACATTTATACTTGCTGCTTCTTTAAAGAAAGATTTGATATTCCCGTTTCAGTCCATAAGCTTGTGGTATTCTAGACAGGCTTGGGGTTAGGAAACTCCGGTGCAATTCCGGGACTGTGCCGCAGCTGTAAGCCAATTTTGAAGCGGAAGTTAGCCTGAAGAGGAAACTCCAAACCAAAATTCAGCAAGTCAGAATGCTAACCAGAGCGGTGTTTAACAAACACATTTACCATCTATTCCCTGCGCCACACGGGGAAGGAGTTATTCCTTTGTTGCCTCAACTTGTCGAACAAAAAGTTTCTTGCCATCAAAATATATCAGTCACTGAATCGGAAACGGCTGGGAAAACTCTATCCAGTCTTACCTGTCCGGGCTTGTTTTATTCTACACCAGCAAGAGACGGAGTTCTCTCACGTATTCGGATTCCTGGAGGAATTTTTTCCAGTCAACAAGCTGATGCGATCGCGGAGTTTGCTGATCGCTTTGGTGGCGGTTACATCCACATCACAAACCGGGCAAATATACAAATCCGTCAAGTTCAAGGAATTAAATCCAACCTTACAATTTTACAGCAGGCGGGACTAACTGGTAACAGAGAAGTTGACCACATCCGCAACATCATGGCGAGTCCTACAGCAGGAATCGATCCTCTTGAGTTAATTGATACCCGTTCATTAGTCAGAGAGTTAGATGAATATATCTGTCAGCATCCCAAGCTAGCAGGATTATCACCGAAATTTAGTGTGGCATTTGACGGTGGTGGCGTAGTTTCAATCAGCGAACAGCTTAACGACATTGTTTTTAGTGCTGTTGCCTTAAATGGAGACTGTGAACTAAGTGCGGGTGTTTATTTTCGCTTAAAGCTGGCACAGGATTGCAACATCGTTGTTAAACCAGAAGAATGTCTACCTGTAGTCGCCGCTTTGGCGCAAGTTTACTTAGACAATGTTGATCCAAATAGCGATCGCAAACCTCGTTTAAAACATTTGTTGCAAAGTTGGGGAGTGCAGCACTATTTAGAGAAAGCTCAATGCTATCTCCCGTTTCCCTTCACAAAAGTATTATTTAAAACAATAGAAAATAGTATAAATATTGAGGGTCGGCACTTGGGTGTTCATCCCCAAAAACAGCAAGGACTTTCTTACATCGGGGTTGTCTTACCCTTGGGGCGGCTAGACACTCTCGCGTTGCGCTCTTTAGCAAATTTAGCAAATGCCTTTGGCAGCGGTACACTCAGATTGACACCCTGGCAGAACCTGCTAATTTCAGATGTTCCCAACCAATATTTAACTCATGTACAAGATGAAATAGAATGCTTAGGTTTGCATTGGTCTGCAACTCACATCCACGGTGCTTTAATGGCTTGTACAGGTAACATCGGGTGTGCATCCTCTGCGACTGATACTAAAGGACAAGCGCTCTTCTTGGCAAAGCATTTAGAGGAGAACATTATACTTGATATGCCTGTCAAAATCCATTTTACTGGTTGTCCTAAATCCTGTGCCTATCATGGGATAAGTGACATAACTTTGCTAGGCAAGCGAATAGAGAAGGAGACGACAGTATTGGAGGGGTATCACATTTATGTTGGGAATCAAGAGCAGCCATTTGGGCGAGAACTCTACAGAAATGTTCCTTGGGCTGAACTACCCACCAAGATTTTGCAGTTGCTACAAATATATAAAACCAAGCGTGCTGCAAATAATGAGTTTTTTAGGGAATTTGCTGACAAATACCCAGTGACTCAATTAAGGAAGTGGATTGATACAAGCGATGTCTCTTGATTCGCCGCAAGAGAGCACCTGCCCGATTTTATCGAATATTAAACGCCACCAGATCATATCTTTCCCTTTAACTCCAGGTCAAAAAGTTAAACTTATCAATAATTATTTACAATGCTGCAACATTCTGGTCATCTCTATGGTATAGGGATTGGTCCCGGCGATCCGGAACTGCTAACCCTGAAAGCACTTCGGCTTCTACAGGCTGCCCCAGTCGTTGCTTATCCAGTAGCGGAACATGGCAAAAGCCTTGCTCGATCAATTGTTGCTCAATATTTACGTGCAGATCAAATCGAGATTCCAATGTTTTTCCCCTTTAAACTCGAAGAATCCGCACAACCGTTTTATGACAAAGCCGCTGAGAAATTGGCAGAACATCTAAATGCTGCAAGGGATGTCGCAGTTTTGTGTGAGGGAGACCCGTTTTTCTACGGTAGCTTCATGTATCTTTATACGCGACTTTCGGACCAATTTCCTACTGAAGTTGTACCAGGAATATCGTCCGTTATGGCAAGTGCATCGACTTTAGGCGTTCCCCTGACGTATCGTAACGATGCTTTTGTCGTGCTACCTGCCATACTCCCAGCTGAAGTCTTAGCAGCCCGATTACAAATTGCTGATGCTGCCGTCATCATCAAGTTAGGTAAGCACTTTACCAAAGTTCATGGAGTTTTGAACCAATTGGGGTTAACTGAACGAGCGCTTTATATTGAGAGAGCAACAATGCCGAATCAACGGATTGTGCCTTTTCGTGAGGTAGAGCCTGAGACCGTACCCTATTTCTCGTTAATTATGATACCAAGCCAATGGCAGCCTTCAGGAGTAATGAGTAATGGGTAATGAGTGATGAGTAATGAGTGATGAGTAATGAGTAATGAGTGATGAGTAATGAGTAATGAGTAATGAGTAATTAGTAATTAGT
>JAQYWN010000752.1 GCA_029379265.1 Rhizonema sp. NSF051 | reverse complement strand
TAAGAATATGGACTTTATAGACGTAAGCGAAGTTTGTAATTGGATGAATTTTGAAGGATTAAAAGAAGGCACAACCCCCAACAAAGTTAGCACGGTTTGTCCTCACTGTGATTCATGGGTGACACTTGACACAGAAGCGCATATGTATGTTAGCGCAATACAAACATGCAATATGATGGCAATTTGTCCTAAATGTAGACAAATATCAAAACTATGGGCAATTTATAAACAAAACGAAAATAATCCAGGGCTAATGGCATGCACACAATTATGGATACTGCCAAAAAGAAAAAGTAAAGAGGTAATTTTTCAAAAAGATTTAATAAACGCGGATATATATGATGCTTATGAAGAAGCTGTTAAAGTTTTTAACAATTCCCATTGGAGAGCTTGTGTTAACGAATGCGGAAGAGCTTTGGAAGCAATAACTAAAGACAAATTTAAGACTAAAGATTTAAGAAAAAGCCTTAAAACAATAAGTGATAAAAAAATAGATGCCAAAGATAATATAGAAGTTGTAAAGTCAATTCTTTTTGATCCTGTTTTACAAATGAGTAGCGCAATAAGATTAGGAAGACTTACTGGCGTTCACTTTGATATTAAAGGAAAAGCTGACAAAGAGGTAGCAGAAAAAGTTTTAAATATGACTGAATATTTAATTCAATATTTTTATATTTTACCTAACAATGCAATGCAATTAGAAAAAACAATTGAAGCCTTAGGGGATAAAGGATTAATAGAAGAAGAAGAATAGCGATCGCTGCAATGCTCTTCCAAGAAAAAAGATGCCAAATATCAATAAGGGAACAAATGTCGAGCTTTCAGGAACTTTGACTGATTGTTGGCTCGCTGAATTAGGAACAACAACTATCGGCTGGTACGGTGGTGCTGGTGGTGGTGTATGAGTTACCACTATTGGCTGATATAGCGGTGGTGGTGGCGGTGTATGGGTTACGACTATCGGCGGGGATGGCTCTGCTGGCATATATTAGCGTTTTTTGTATAACGTTACTTATTATACGTTTGGGGCTTGGCATCTACATAAAGATTAGGCGCTCGCCTTCACGCGAAGAATTGTTGGATTCAATGTTTGACTAATGATACAATGCAGTGATTTTAATGTAATAAAAATCACTCTATGAAAAAAATATCGTTACTGACTTTGTTCCTCTCTTTGTTAACCTCCGCGCCAGTAATCGCTAGAACAATCAGGTTCAAAGAGAAAACTAATGATGGTTCAACCTTAATGATTTACACTAATTACGAACCAGTCCGGCAAAGTGGCTGGACTGTGTTTAAATACGGCATAAGAAAAGGTAATACTTACAGAGAGAATATCGGTGTCACACCATATTGCTCTATAGGCAAAATAAAACGTGACGAAACAGTAGCGTTTTTACAGTTACCTATTCCTGGTTGGGCGACACCAGAAGAAGTCCGACACATTCGAGAAATATCTCATACTGAAAACTTAAGTGAAACCATCAAAGTCGAAGGGTGGTTAGTTGATGCAGGTCCAACAATTAATGTTATTGCAGCAGATTCACCAGGAAGTAAAGCAGTACTGGAATCAGTATGTAGTTTGGTGAAATGATTGGTGAAATGTCGTCGCAGCGATCGCACCTGCTTTCTTTCAGCAAAAGCCCATGCTCATTCTGAATCGCAATATTGTGTTCCCCATTCAAACTTGTGATTACCTTGCCCATTTTTGATGCAGGTAAATTGTTTTGGCTTTGTCGCAAATAAAAGCAAAATCATTTTGAATCAACCACTCTTCAATTAGTTGATTCATTGATTGATTGTATCCTCGGTAACGAATATTTTCATAATTTCAAGTTTAAATGCTCGCTGACTGGCTTTTATCGCTTCAAGAATCAGCCAAATATCTTTACCCCGAATCACGCCGAGATCTAACAAAATTTCAATAGCGATCGCCGTCTCCATTTGGTTTGGAGCAAAAGCTCGCCAGCCAGCCCCCCGAACTGTCCTTAAAGCATCTTCCAAACTTGTTGTTTTTGCTAGTTCACGATGAGCGATCAATTTTGTTTCTTGGAGCATAAGCGCAAAGGCTTTGTCTAAGTACTGACGTTGATTTTTTTGATGCCACTGTCTCCAAACATCTCTCTGCTGTTGCTGGAGTTTTGATTTTTGCTCATCAAACTGCTCATCTATTGCCTGATCGCAGCGCATTCGCCAATTTAGTTTCGCTTTTTTTAAATCACGACTAGTTTGTGATTCTGATACACCAAGCCTTTTAGCTATTTGCTTGAGCGTTTCGCCGTTGCGATAATCAGCAACAAGCTGAGCGCGATCGCAGTCTCTCTGAAGCTGATTCCTCCGTTGGCGACTTTGAGCCATTGCCAAAACTTGCAGTAACTTGCATAAAACACTTAGTTGATTATATCACATTTGTACTTACTTGTCAGCTAAAATAACCGAATGATAAGCACTTCGGTCATTTTAGCTGGTGTCACTGGTGCGGCTGGGAGGCGATCGCTTCTGCTCATCTCGCAAACTGTACCAATAGCAGATAAGCTGCTATTAACACTTCCAGAAGCCCAAGCCTTAACAGGTCTTTCCAGAGAATTTTTGCGTGAAGCAATCTCTAACGGGACGCTCAAGGCTGCGGTCATTGGTAGAAGTTGGCGGATTAAGCGCAGTGACCTTGAGGAGTATGTAGCTGGCTTGTTCTAAACGCGCCAATGGTTATCGTTGTTTGGCGAGTTTCGCCAACGAGGTGTGATCGCACCATTTCATAAAGCTTCACAGAATGATTGATATTCTTTAGCCAATCTTTGTATAAGTTATTACAAATTTTCGTTGTAATAGAAAAAACATTGCAATAAATATGAAACAAAAGCGTATAGCTTATTTGTGGTGGTGTTTATGCTGAGTATGGAATTGGTTGTATTTACGTATTAACACAGTTTTTTGTGCGTAATAACGCTGTTACCTTATTACTAAGCATTTGTTGAACATCTTTGGGAATGTTGCAGCTATATTTGCTTTATACGGAGATTGAATTTAAATAAAAGTTAAAACTGAGTAGGAGGACGTTATGACTGAGCTTAATACAGAGGAACTAATTTATCTGCTTTATGCTGATGCGTACTCAGAAGCTGGAACAGTAACAAAAAGCACGGTTAAATCAAATTTACCGAAAACGTGGAAGGGAAAAGCAGAGAAAATCTATGATGCTTTACAGAGCCTGGAACTGATCAAGCCCACTAGTAAAGGGCGTTTTTCTGTGGTAGAGCAAGGTGGAAGAGTCTTAGTCACTAATCTGGCAACTACTACTTACAAGTTTGATTCTATTAAAGGTCCTAAAGTCTTGAATACTTTACTCAACTGCATTAAGAAGGCTGCTGAGGCACATCCTCAAGTTAAGTTATCTAACGATATAACCTTTGATGAATTTCAAGATAAATTCAAAAAACTCTACTTTGAGGAGAGAAAACAACAGGCATTACAAGGTGTTGTTGCAATCCGTAAACGAGAGATATCTAAGCACTTTATAGAGCAAAATTCTATCACTCAGCATCAGTTTGAGGAATATTTTGAGATGCTGAAGACAAAAGGAGAGATATCTATGACGGAGGGTAGAGAAGATGAATTAATCGAATGGGTGGAGTAGATTATGGCTGAGGATGCAGGTAAAAAAAATGATATACGGGAATTTCTTGAACGTGTCAATCATGGTGTAAGATTTATTGAAGATATTTGGATTGAACGCGATATTAAACAGCGTGGATCAGAAGGAAAATTCAATGAAGCAAGGAGTCTTTCGGGGAGACCTATATCTAATATAACCGAACTCCTCACTGATGACTTAAAGCATAGTTTTGACGATGGCTCCTTTACTTTTAGGTTTGTTGCTGCTGTCCCTGGTAGTGGTAAGACAACGCTGCTTGATTATCTACGTGAATTGATAGAAGTTGAACCTAAATACAAAAGATGTGCAATAGTAGTTCAATTTCCGTTCAATGAATTGCTTTCAGAATCTGGAAATGAAAGCTTCGGAGTTAAATTTTATGCCTACACCTTAACTCAAACTTTCTGGGAATTGATGAGAGACGATAATACAAGCTTATCGACTGATATCAAAGGGATAGCTGAGAACTTTCTCATTAAGATTATAGGCAAAGAAAAAGTTGCTCAATTGAAATTAATAACTGATTTTGAA
>JAQYWN010000751.1 GCA_029379265.1 Rhizonema sp. NSF051 | reverse complement strand
AGTTATATAATATAATTACGAGGTTTTGCCGAGATAATTTAACAGAGAAAACGTTTTAACAAGTTGTTTCTGATTTTGCATGAATATAGTGAATAAAAAAGAAAAGACTTTTGCACTTACGACACCGTTATATTATGTAAACGATTTACCCCATATGGGCAGTGCGTACCCGACGATGGCAGCAGATGCGATCGCTCGGTTTCAAAGATTGTTGGGACTAGAGGTACTGCTCATCACCGGAACAGATGAACACGGACAAAAAATTGAGCGGACAGCAGAGAGTAAAGGGCGCTTGCCACAAGAATACTGCGATGAAATTGTGCCGAGTTTCGTCTCTTTGTGGAAGTTGCTCAATATTCAATATGATCGCTTTATTCGCACAACTGATCCTCGCCATGAATTTATCGTCAACGAATTCTTTGAGCGTGTGCGGGACAAAGGTGATATTTACCTCGGACAACAAAAAGGCTGGTACTGTGTTTCCTGTGAAGAATTTAAAGAAGAACGGGAACTTTTAGAGGGAAAACGTTGTCCTCTCCACCCGAATAAAGAAGTTGAGTGGCGCGATGAAGAAAACTACTTCTTCCGCTTATCGAAATATCAAACACAACTAGAAGAACTGTACAAGTCTAAACCGGATTTTATTCAGCCCGAAAGTCGTCGGAATGAAGTCCTCAACTTTGTAAATCAAGGCTTGCAGGACTTTTCTATATCAAGGGTGAATTTAGATTGGGGCTTTCCAATTCCAGGCGATCGCAAGCATACTATATATGTGTGGTTTGATGCACTGCTTGGTTATGTAACGGCATTATTAGAAACTGATGATGAAAAACCGACTTTAGAAAAAGCTTTGGCAAAATGGTGGCCAGTTAACTTGCATATGATTGGTAAGGATATCCTGCGCTTCCATGCAGTTTACTGGCCAGCAATGCTCTTATCAGCTGACTTACCTTTACCAGGAAAAGTCTTTGGGCATGGCTTTTTGACCAAAGATGGTCAGAAAATGGGCAAAACTCTTGGTAACACCCTTAACCCTGTAGCATTAGCAGAATGTTATGGTGCAGATGCCGTTCGTTATTACTTCCTTAAGGAAATCGGATTTGGCAAAGATGGCGATTTTAATGAAAGTAGGTTCATCGATGTTCTAAATGCAGATTTAGCAGATAACTTGGGTAATTTGCTGAATCGAACTTTGAAGATGGTGAACAAGTTTTGCGCCGGAAATGTGCCCCTGATTACAAATGAAAATATTCCTTCTAACCATCCGTTGAAAGCCATTGGTTTACGTCTAGGGGAGCAGGTAAAACTTGCATATGAAGCGCTAGCTTTTAACCAAGCTTGTGAAGCTATCCTTTTGCTAGTACATGCGGGCAACAAGTTTATTGATGAGCAAGCTCCTTGGTCATTATATAAACAAGGAAAGCAGCAGACAGTAGAACAAGTATTGTATGCGGTTCTAGAATCAGTGAGACTGGCAGCTTACCTTCTATCTCCACTTATTCCAAATATCAGTAACGACGTTTACCAACAACTCGGTTTTGGAATCAACTTTAACGAACAAATACAAACTTCTATTGCCGCCCCTTTTTCGATTCATAGCACTTGGGGAGTACTTAATAACACACAAAAGTTGGGTGAAGCTCGTCCCATCTTTAAGCGTTTGGAACTACCTGAGAACAGTTAGCCCTTTCCAATGGTTGGATTAATAAGGAGTCAGTATTTGCCAATTACCTCACACTCTCCGGTTTAGATTTCCAAAAAGGAAAAATTTTATGGCATCTCACTCGTGTTAAAAACCTTCTGTCTGATTAAGATTCATCCGTCAGTCGCTCAGAATTCAAAGAGCAATTCTGGACTTTCCTCATCAGGATGCTTTGATAGAAGCGAAGTTTCCGATAGCAGGAGATACTTCCAGTAGGACAATTGTGCCTGCATGGCTTAGTTTTCCTGCCGACAGATGTATTCTTCGCTCTTATCAATTTATTGGGACTGAATTTATTAGTCCTAAATGATTATCATAAAACCGCTCTAAGTTACTAGTTCATTGAAAAATCAGTATCAACTATTACATTGATAATAAAAATGAGGTATGAAAATGATGTTGAATAATCTGGAAAACGACTCAATATTCACGCCAGAACAGGTTTTGGAAAATCGGGGTCGTGTAGCTATATTTATTGATGGCTCAAATCTATTCTATGCAGCACTGCAATTAGGAATCGAAATTGATTATACAAAGCTGCTGTGTAGATTAACAGGTGGGTCAAGACTATTGCGTGCTTTCTTTTACACCGGAGTAGATAGAACAAACGAGAAGCAACAAGGTTTTCTACTGTGGATGCGTCGAAATGGTTATCGAGTCATTGCGAAAGATTTAGTACAACTACCAGATGGCTCGAAAAAAGCTAACTTAGATGTAGAAATTGCAGTCGATATGATGGCTTTGGTAGATTCCTACGACACAGCAGTATTAGTCAGTGGCGATGGCGATCTGGCATATGCAGTGAATTCTGTAAGCTATCGTGGTGTGCGAGTTGAGGTGGTGAGTTTGCGTTCGATGACAAGTGACAGTTTAATCAATGTGAGCGATCGCTATATTGACTTAGAAGCCATCAAAGAAGATATCCAAAAAACTCCTCGCCAAAGCTACCCATATCGACCATTAGCTAGTATGGGTTTTTTAGAACAAGCAAGAGAGACTGACACTCACCTGGAAATCCAAGATTGATGACGTATCAAGGTTATAAGAGGGGGAGCAAGGAAGCAGGGGGGAGGGGGACAATGGGAAGAACAGGGGGCGATTGGGAGATTGGGACACAGGGAGAATTACAAGGAATTCCCCCCACTCAGACACTCAAACACTCCCCAACTCCCCCACTCATTTTGTTGCCTTTAACTCTTGGCCTGATACTTGGGTTATTTGGTTGTAGCAGTCAAACTCATAAAGCAACCCAACCGAGTGCCTCTAGTTCACCAACTCAAGACTCAGAAAGCAATTTGACTTTCTTCGGTGTTAACTTTGAACAAGCAGATGAAGCCGGACGACCTGTTTGGCGAGTCAAAGCGAAAAAGGCAAAATACTTTAAAGAAAAACAAATTGGTCAAGCTGAAAGTCCATCTGGTGAATTGTATCAAGATGGTAAAGTTGTGTATGAATTCACTGCCCAACAGGCAGATATTAAGCAAGATGGGAAACAACTGTTTCTTAAAGGAAAGATTGTCGCCGTAGACCCTCACAATGGAGTTGTTGTGCGGGGTAATGAATTGGAATGGCGACCTAAAGAAGATTTGATGATTGTCCGCAACCAAGTCACGGGAAACAATAAACAACTGCAAGTTGTGGCGAAAGAAGGACGAGTAAAAACTCGCGAACAGCGTATGGACCTTTTTGGTGATGTAGTAGCAAATTCCAATGAACCGCAGTTGCAAATGCGAACACAGCATTTGATTTGGCAAATTAAACAGCAAAAATTAATTGGCGATCGTCCCGTCCAAATAGACCGTTATGAAAATAATCAAATTACTGACCGTGGCAAAGGAGATACAGCCGAAGCCAATCTAAAAACCAAGATTATTACTGTGAAAAACAATGCTCAGATTGAAATACTTAATCCAGCAATGCAAGTAACTAGTAACTTCATGACTTGGGACTTAAACGCAGAAACTGTCAAGACATCTGCTCCCGTGCGCGTGTTCCATCGCACTGACAACGTCACTGTGAATGGCGATCGAGGTGAAATGAATACACAGCAAAAAATTGTTTACATCACGGGTAACGTTAACGCCGTTGGACAACGCGGTCAATTACTCAAATCTAAAAAGCTAACATGGTATCTTAACAATCAGTTCGTTGAAGCCCAAGGAAACGTTTTTTATCAGCAGATGGACCCGCCATTAAGTTTTACAGGTCAACAAGCTTCGGGTAATTTACAAGACGAAAATATTGTTGTTAAGGGCAATAATTCTAGTGACAAAGTATATACAAAGATTATTCCGCAAGATCTGAAAAGTCAATAATTGCTATGAGTTAAGTATTGCGTATTATATCATGTTCAGTTGAACACTTATAATAATGTTCGTAGTTGCGCTTTAGCGCTCTTATCAGTTTGAGAGCGCTAAAGCGCAACTACGAACCAATCTTTTATTTATAACTCATTTACCGAACATGATATTAGTGTTATTT
>JAQYWN010000750.1 GCA_029379265.1 Rhizonema sp. NSF051 | reverse complement strand
AGCAAAAGTTAACGCAGTGAATAATAAAAGCTTAGAAATAGTAATCTACTCAAGGTCTACAATAAATGGATATATTTTTTCTAGATACACTAAAGAGAAGTTGCTTCAAGAATTTGGTGAAATAGATCCACCTATTTCTATTAAGGATATGATTAGATTTGGTGAGATAAATCCACTTTTTTGTTGGGAAGAAATTATTGAATTAATACAAACGGGGAAAGCAGAAAAACAGGAAGCTGAAAGACAGGTAATAGAAAGGCAGGAGGCTAAAAGACGGGAAGCTGAGAGACTGTACGTTGAAAGAAGAAAGCAAAAGGCAGAAAGACGTGAAGCGGAGAGACTGGAGGCAGAACGACGTGAAGCAGTGAGACTGGAGGCAGAACGACGAAAGCAAGAGGCTGAAAGACGGCAGTTTGAAAAACAAGCTTTACTCAGCAGCCTGAAAGAGCAGTTTGAGAAAAACTTTCTTAATGCTCATAACTTCTATCAAGCTAAGTGTACTGAACACATATCTTTTGACGAGTACCAGTCAGAGAAAATTAATTATATACAATCTTGGGTACAGTGCCACTTGAACTCTAAACCTGATCTTGAGCAAGCGGCAGCGATTGGTGCTGTTGAAGGACATGTACAAGTAGTGGCGCGGGCAGGTAGTGGCAAAACCTCCACCTTGGTTAACCGAGCTTTATTTTTACAGAAACATTGTGGTGTTATACCTAATGAGATGTTGCTTTTAGCCTTCAATCGCAAAGCAGCAGAAGAGATACGAGAACGCCTTACCCTGCGACTACAAGGTTATATTCCCCATGTAATGACTTTCCACGCATTAGCTTACGCCTTGGTTCATCCGGAAGACAGCATTCTTTTCGATGAACCAGATGGTCAACAAACCAAAAGTCGCGCTCTACAGACTGTAATTGATGACTACCTACGCGACCCATATTTCTATGAAAAAATCCGTGCCTTGATGATGGCTCACTTTCGTGAAGACTGGGAGCGTATTGCTTTGGGTGGTTACGAAAAAAGTCCGAAAGAGATGCTCCGTTACCGTCGCTCATTACCACGAGAGGGGCTTGATGGAACCCTGACTTTTCACGGGATGTGGAAAAAAAAAGTGGTTCGCGAGTTTGAGTGGCGAACCAATTCTCTAATCGGGTTAACTGATGTGCTTTTTGTTGTAAGGTGCTGACAGGGTGCATTTTGATTGACGATTATGAAACTTTTAGAAATAAATCCGTATATTAATTGTGATTTTGGTGACGTACGCCTAACAAAAAGGGCAGTATCGATTGCGGATGCTTTACAGGTAAAATATGGTCAGCCTTTATCACAAGTATTTAAAAGTGCAAGTGACTTAAAACGGGGTTACGAATTTTTATCCAATCCAAAAACAACATTTTCTAAATTGACTCAACCTTCTTTTCAACTGACTGCACAAGAAATAAACGGCATACCAATAGTTTTAGCAGTAGGGGATACTAGCTTTCTTGACTACAAAAAAATAGTAGATAAACGTGAAGATTATGGTCCTACTGGGAACGGTGGAAACGGGCTAATTTTACACAGAAGTTTCGCGCTGTAGACTCTGATTTTGGTCAACCCTTAGGGCTTTTATGGGAAAAACTATGGCATCGGGAGAAGAAAGTTTCTCCATCACTGGGAGAAACACCAACATTGAAGAAAAAGCGACTAAAAAAAGAGCGTATTGCAAATAGAAAAAAAGCCTTTGAATCTAAAGAATCTTATCGGTGGGTTGAAGCATTCCCAAAAATAGAAAAATTATTCGCCTCTTTAACTAGACCGATTGGTGGGTCACAGTCGAGAATAATTCATGTTTTTGATAGAGAAGGTGATATTGCTGAAGTTTTTGTAGAAATAACTAAGAATCAAAACACAGGAGTTCTAGTTAGAGCATCTCATAATCGTTGCTTAGAAGCAGAAAACTCTTATTTATGGGAGTGCGTAACATCCCAGCCAGTCCAATTTAAAAAAGAGGTTAAACTACCAGAAACCAAAAATCGTATTGAAAGAATAGCAACCTTAGAAGTTAGATATTGTCCAGTATCAATTCAACCTCCTTCTAGATTAAAAGATTCAGGCAGTTTTAATGTTTATGCAGTTTATGCAAGAGAAATTAATGCTCCTGTTGGATGTGAACCTGTAGAGTGGATGTTACTGACTTCTGAGTGCGTTAAGACACAACTTGAAGCAGAGCAAATTCTCCGTTGGTATACGTATCGTTGGCGGATAGAAGAGTATCATAAAATTCTCGCTCTCAGGATGTCAGGCAGAAAGTTACCGCCTGGGGGGTGAGAGTATGTCAACAATGTTAGGTTTTTTGACAGTAATTGCGGCACAATTGCTACGAATTACTTATTTACACCGTAATTCGCCACAAAGTCCAGCCAGCGTCGTGTTAACCAAAGTACAGATGGATGTCTTAATTACCAACACCCCACCGAAACTAAAAAATGGCGTAGAGTTTACGGTTGACTGGGCAATTAGAGCGATCGCTCGTCTGGGAGGGTACTTAGAACATAGAAAAGGTACTACAATTGGAATACAAGTGCTGTGGAGAGGCTGGTTAAAACTAGAAACCTTGTGTCTTTCTTTGGCTACTACATCAAAATCTTAAATTAATACATTAATTAACATGCAGTGCAAAATACTGGAGGAATATGGTTCGCGAGTATAAATGGCGAACCATAGGAATTTTTGATGATGACAGACCAAAATAAACCCTCACCCCAAGAAGAGTTGTCTGGGCGTATAGATAAAGTTGCTTCTCTCAAAGAGTGCTTGGAGCAAGAAATCCAAGCAATTATGGCATCCAGCGCCGTCGCTAAGGGAGGATGTTGGATTGCTCGCTATCTCGCCAAAGGGCGTAAGGGATTTTATTGGTATTATAAACTACAAGCAACAGACCCGATATTTCCGACTAAGACTAGTGGCAAGCTTTCCAAATACAAACATCTCGGAAAGGCTGGTAGTCAAGCGTACCTAGAAGCTCTTGAGCAAATCACAGCCAGAGCTAAAATTGAAGCTTTAGCTCGTTCCATTGAAACTCTTAACCAGGGTTTGAAAGATTTACTTGAAGAAACCTCTAAATACAAAAAATGATAGCGGAGTGGTTCGCCACTAAATATCGCGAACCACTCTTTCCTTTCCACATCCCGTGAAAAGTCAGCTCACCAACGAGTGCGTTTGCCGATTACTGTAAGTTATATTAAAGTCAGGAATTTCAAAGTTTATATTTCTCGATCATCCATACTACTTTTTACAAGTAGGAGCATGTTCATCGACTTATCTGCCTGTTTTCTATTAGTAGGCGATCGCACATGAAAGTCGAGGGAGGAATAATTAAAAGCAACATTTCCCTATTAGTTGAATAATGATGACTAGCTTCTATTATATTGATTTCAAAAATAGCATGAACTTACAATTGGGAGTGGAGGTTGTATGGCTCAAGCCCTACCAAAACTAGTAACTTTTGACGAATTTATTGCTTGGTATCCAGATAATGTACAACGTCAATATGAATTGCACAATGGAGTAATTATTGAGATACCTCTACCTACAGGGGATCATGAAGAGATTACAGGTTTTTTGGCAAGAAAACTGACTGTAGAATTTGACCGACTAGATCTTCCTTACTTCATACCTAAAGTGGCACTAGTCAAACCACCTAAGAACGAATCTGGTTATTCACCAGATGTATTGATTGTAAATCGTTCTAATTTGAGCAACGAGCCACTTTGGAAAAAAGAATCTACTCTCACCCAGTCAGCATCAATTCCGTTAGTGGTTGAAGTCGTGAGTACATGGCGAGAGGACTACGGTTATAAGCTTATAGATTACGAAGCTTTGGGTATTCCTGAGTATAGGATTGTCGATTATCTAGCTTTAGGTGGCAGTCGCTACATAGGCAAGCCCAAACAACCAACTATCTCAATTTACTCATTAATTGAGGATGAATATCAGGTTACTCAGTTTCGAGGTACTGAGCGTATCCAGTCTCTAATATTCCCAGAGCTTACCTTAAGCGCTCAGCAGATTTTTCGAGCAGGTAATCAATAATGATGCATTGGTCATATCATGTTCGGTCAATGAGTTGTAAATAAAAGATAGGCTCGTAGTTGCGCTTCAGCGCTCTCAAACTTTTAAGAGCGCTGAAGCGCAACTACAAA
>JAQYWN010000749.1 GCA_029379265.1 Rhizonema sp. NSF051 | reverse complement strand
AGGTTAATTTACCGGACATGATATGAGATCGAAGGGCTGTTAATGGTCAGTAGAAGCGGGTTTCATCTCATACGAACAATCCTGTCAAACCCGCCCCTACTGTTGTGATTCGGTATCACAGCCGCTCAACATTTGTAAACAAGTTTAGGTTTTTTTTGCGGCAACCTACTTGAGAGTTGTAGAAACGGGAAATTTATGGTCTATACAAGAGTTAAGAATTAAAAACTTTTATTCCTCACTCCTCACTTTCTAAGTGTCGTAACTGAATTTGGTGCAGCCGTGGTCCGGAGACGGACACGATAGTAAATTCAATATTTTGATAGTGGAAGATTTCCCCACGTACTGGGATTTTCTGGAGCTGATATAGTAGAAAGCCTCCTAAAGTCTGATATTCTTTCTTCAAGGGTAAATTGAGATGCAACACTTCGTTAAGGTCTTCCAAGTTCATTTGTGCTTGGACGAGAAATGTCCGCTCCTCCAAAATCTGGATTAGCAATTCGTCACTGATTTCGGAGTCACCTACATTACCAATAATTTGAGCAATCACATCTTTAATAGTTACCAATCCTACAGTACCGCCAAATTCATCCACTACTATTACTATAGCTGGCTTTTCTTGTTGGATTGTTGGTAACAGTTCATTTAAAGGTGTATGTTCTGGAACAAAACGCGCTGAACGAATCCAAGGCTTGATTTGTTTATCTAAGCTTATTCCCATAACTAAAGCTTCAGCCAGGTCTTTAAAGTAAACAATGCCACAAATATCATCCAGAGATTCACCAATAATCGGGTAGCAAGAATGACCAGTGACGGTCATTTCCTTGAGAAAATTTTGTAAGGTAGCGTTTTTTGACAGAACAACAATACTGGTGCGAGGAACCATAATTGCTTGTGTTGTGACGTCTCCAAACTCAAAAATGTTTTTTAGCAGTTCTCGCTCTCCCTGCTGAAAACCAGTGGATTCCCTTTCTGTAGAGATAATCAGTTGCAATTCTTCAGGAGTAACAGGTGGTCTCCAGCTTTGACGTGTATATTCAATGCGAAACAGCCGTAACAGCCAACGCGTTGACTGGTTGAGTATCCAGATAAATGGGTTGAAAAAGCGAACGATCGCCGTGACTAAAGGTCCCAAAAAGCGTGCGAGATCCTCAGAGTAGCTCATCGCTACTGATTTGGGACATAATTCCCCCAACACAATTTGAAGATAGGCAATAAAAAAAAAGGAGATAGGGATTGATAAAGAATGAGCTATCAATAAACTCATGTTATAGGGTAAAGACCAAGACCTGATCCATGAGTTCACCAGCACGACAATTGTACTTTCTCCAATCCACCCCAGCGATAGACTGGAGAGCGTAATACCTAACTGGGTTGTGGATAGCAGTCGGTCAATACTGCGTTGCAGCACCTCAACTGTGATCGCCTGGATGTCACCTGCCTCTATAAGCTGGTGAATGCGCGATCTCCTGACTGTCACCATCGAAAACTCTGCTGTCACAAAAAAGGCATTGATAGCAATCAGTAGTAGGACTGATAACAATCGCAGCCCCACATCTGTCCAACTTAAGCTCGGAAAACCACTCACTGCCAAAGCACCCTTTAGGGATTTCGGATTTTGCGGAAAGTTGTAAGGAGAAGCCAGTGCTGCAGGAGGGTTAGCCCTCGCTAGGCATAGGAGCGTTGGTTTCCTTCCGTGGCAAACTTTCCAAGACTGATTTTGCGGAATGTTGCAAGGGTTGGGAGAGATAAAGGACAAAAACGGACAACATACGCTGCAAAGTCCCTCACTCTTATTCGACATTTTGACGCGTTTCCGCTCGTCGCTCTCAATAACACAACAGTAAAACCGCCTCCTTGGAGGTGAACTATTGCGGACAGAGTATTCTGTCCGGACAGAAGTGAAGATTCTGCCCAGCAGACTTCACGAATCGGTTTCAAGAGACGTAAACGTGAAAAAAAGGAGGCATCGAATTTGACCCCAATAATGCAGGATGCAACAGTAGCGATCGTTCCGACGCTACGAACGTCGGAACGAGCTTCGCTAACAATCTAAAATATTTCTACCTTGCCACAGGAATATCCGACACTTCAAGCCGCAGCTTTTGAGCAGGATAATCTGTTAAAGCTAGTGAGAGGCGCTTCACATCATCAAGCAAAGCTGTAGGAATGCTGATGGTGCCAGAAAAGATTGGTCCATTGGCAGGCAATTCTGCTGGTAATCCATCTGTACTGGCACTCAGGGTTCTTCCTTTGTCATCAGTGACATCCAAAAAACTATACAAGAAATGCACGGAATCTTTGCCTTTGTTCTGCATTTTTACATTGAGTAACAAAGCAGCACCAGAGTAACGAGCAGATTGTACAGAAAGGGAAATGCCTTCGCTCTGAGCTGCAACTGGAAATCCTGCTTGAGGTTTTTCTTCAGCAACTTGCTGCGGCTTTTTCTCCAATGCCTTCTTCTTGCTTTTATCCTCATCATCATCATCCGATGAGCGCGATTTATCAGCCTTGGTTTTGCCCTCAATCCGTGCCTTGACAGTTTTTAAGATTTCTTGCTCATTTAAAAAAACTAGCCCTCCATGTTGGGGGCTAGTAGCCTTACTGTTAGCAAATTTAGTGGTAGGACGAGCATCTGGCGATGTTACGCCTTTAAGTGCTTTGCTCCCTACGTTAAATCCCAAAAACGCACTTACAGAACCTGCTCCCAACATCAGGGTTAACAAAATCAACGTTAGAAGTACAGTAGAATTTAGTTTCATTGCTGAAAAGCTATCACAGCTATATTGCTAGTCTAAGTAGGTGGGCGGAATCAAATACAAATATGGCGGGCATCATCTGTCCTTAGTTCTTTGTCCAGTATGCCTGACTTTTAACGATTGACAAATGACTTGTCTTCTGTTGGGCATTTGTCGTTGGGCATTGCGTCTCTTTGGTTCGGTGATAATTATCTTTCCCATTACCCATTACCAGCAAACATCTATATAACTACTCCCGTTATTGATTGTAAGATTACCGATACAATTTCTTCTCCTCTGCACAAGAACACATGTTACGGTCATCTCTGGGTACCGAGGAGGAGTAGTACACCGGAAGTGGAAATAAAGCTACCACTCGGAATTGCTAGAAATGCCTACAATCCAAGCATTTTTAATTTTTAATTCCGCACTCTATGTACTAGTACACAGGGCGCGGAGTTATACCTACCATTCCAAATTGCTAGATCTGCTTGCATTTTAAGCTTCTTTCATTTTTCATTTTTCATTCCGCGAGCGCGGTACTAGCGACTTACGTTAATATTAGTCTGGACTATTGCACTATAAAAATTATCTGGTGTAATAATTTGGTAAATTACTTCAGATTACCCACAAATGGCGAAATTAGGCTACAATTAATATTCAAACCAGGGTTGGCCGAGCGGTTGAGGCAGCGAACTCATAATTCGCGCTAGGCAGGTTCAACTCCTGCACCCTGGATTTACTTTATATAGTCCTCAGTGCTGAGGATTTAGGGCTAAGAGTTTTTAATTGTCGATTCCAAATCTAATCTTTTTTAGGAAGTATCAAAGATAGTGCTTTCTCTTTACTGCTGACCCTTTCTCAGCACTCAGCACTGATAAACATCATGGGGAAGTATCAAACCGGAATTCAGTTCCCACTTTAAGTTTATTGGCATTGAAACGGGGAGACGATAGTAGTGATGAGTTGTAAGGATTTGGCAAATCTGGAGTCCGAATGTATGGATCGCTGCTCGTCTGCTGGTACAAAACATCGCGGTAAACAATGTTCACCAACTCAGCATCTCGCGCAATTTCATTTTCTGGAAAGGAGTTCTGTAACAAAGATCCAGGTCCAAATATCAAGTTTATTTGACGCTTATAAGACTGATTAGTGTAGAAATTGGGGTCGTTTTTAAAATAAGCTCGGTTAAATACATCATCCGGCGTTTCATAATTAGGTGTGCGCGTCTGTGCTGCGGCAACAGTAGAAAAACTTATAGTCGTAAATAGTACTAATACACTACTGTATGCTTTAAATTTTAAACCCACGACCGTAACTCCTCTATGATTGAGCAAATTCTTAACTTATCTTTAATTTCCGAACTTAGAAATGCTGTTACACACATAAACTTGCACATTATATCAAATCCGGGTAAATGCACATAGTATAATTATCTGGGGTAATTAATCTGCG
>JAQYWN010000748.1 GCA_029379265.1 Rhizonema sp. NSF051 | reverse complement strand
GGTATAATCTTTTTCGTAATATACTAACTTAATTTTATTATAGTAATTTATGATACTACCGTTATTAGGTCGAGTGTTGGTAGCAACTGCGATCACAATCAGCACTACTGCAACCATCAATCACCCCAGTTATGCTGGTAGTAAAAGTAAGTTTTCTTGCACTAAGCTTAACGGTATACCAGTGACAATGGTTAAGACCTCACGAGGAAACGAGCCAATGATTCGCTGGGTAGATAGGGGTTTTATCAGTTCAGGCTACACCCCACAAGAGCGTTGTCAGACAGTTTCTACAAAATTTCAGCGCTACTACGACAATGGAAAACTATACCTCACAGGTAGAGACAATTTGAACGGTTATCCCGTGCTATGCATTGCTAATCGCCAAGGTGCTTCTTGTTCACCTGAAAACGTGCTAGTGACTCTCAAACCTGGAACTGATCCGGGGGCTGCATTACAACAGATACTTGATTTTCGTCGTAGTGCTAAGACTCCACCTGTTGAACTGAGTGGCAGTCAATCCGTATCCTACGTTGATGGCAATTTCTACCTTGATTTAAAGCAGATAGTAGATACAGCCGATAATTAGCCAGCAACAACAAACACGCCTAGATCGGCACTTGTTAAACCTTGGTTTTTATTGTCAGCAAATTGTGGAAATAGTTCAAATGAATTGGCGATCGCTACGGCAAGGAATCATTCCCATGCTGTTCTTAGTTGCTTGTGTTGGTGGGATATCACTTGCACTGGTAAGACAGCTACCAATTTTTGTTAATTGTACTAATCTTGGTTGCAACAACTCTCCACTTCCACTGGCATCAACACAACTTTCAGTAGAACAGTTGCAACAAGTCGCTGAGGCAATTACGGTCAAAGTCCTGTCAAAAGAGACATTGGGCTCGGGAACTTTGGTGAAAAGGGAAGGACAAATTTATACCGTCATTACCAATGCTCATGTACTGAGAGCAGCTAACCCTCCGTATCAGATTCAAACAACCGATGGACATATTCACCAAGCTATAGTATCCAAGGCAGTTCACTTTCAGAGTAATGATTTAGGATTGTTGCAGTTTCGCAATACAGGTGCAGTTTATGCAATTGCAAATTTAGGAGATTCATCCACCTTAGTCGTAGGGGATAAGGTATTTGTTGGCGGATTTACGCATCTCATCCCCAACCCTTCTCTACAAGCACAAAAGGAAGCCGCAGGAGAGTTTATTTTCACAGTGGGTCAGGTTTCGTTAGTACTGAACAAAGCTTTAGAAGGAGGCTACCAAATCGGTTACACTAATGAAATTCGTAAGGGAATGAGTGGCGCACCCCTACTGAATCTTCGGGGTGAAGTTGTGGGCATCAATGGACAGCACAAAGATCCCGTATGGGATGCTCCGGAATTATATCAGGATGGCTCTGAGCCTAGCAAACAGGTGCAAAATCTCATTACTCGTTCCAGCTTAGCAGTACCCATAAAAACGGTGGTGCAACTGGCTCCGAAATTTGTCACACCTAAAAAACTGGTATTTCGTTTTGGAGTAAGTAAGGCTTATGATAAGGATAGATTATGAAGCTTTTAAATAGACTCCCACTAGTATTGCTAAGTGCCGCAGTTGTAGTAGTACAGTCTCAAGTTGCAGTAGCGTTAACTCCGGAAGAGGTTGGTACCATAGCTAAAGAAATTACCATTCGCATTGATGGTCCTAAGCCAGGATCTGGGGTGATTGTTGACCAGCAAGGAACCACTTACACAGTCCTCACAAACTGGCATGTGGTGGAAAAAAAGAAATTCTATACCGTTCAGACTTATGATCGCAAACGTTATCAAATTAATGCTAGCACAATCAAACGCTTGCCAGGAGTCGATTTAGCGGTGTTGCAATTTACTAGTAACCAAAGTTACCGTAAACCTGATCTCGGTAATTCTGACCAGCTTAGAGAAGGTATAATGGTTTATGCTGCTGGCTGGATTAATAGTGATCGTAGCTGCTCAGAACGCTGTTATAGGTTTCGAGATGGTCGCATTTCAGGATTAGATTCCAATGCCAAAGATGGCTATGCTTTAGTTTATAGTAATATTATTAAACATGGAATGAGTGGTGGTCCGGTACTCGACGAACAGGGGCGTGTGGTGGGAATTAACGGACACGCCCAACCTGATTTCCTCATTGGAGTAACGGAGTTTTATGGGATTCCTATTAACATCTATAAAAAGATTGCTTCAGGAATATCTTTGCCACCAGTTACTAATTCTTCTGTAAAAAGTAAATTTTTCTGTGGAATTAACAAAGCTGTACCAACTACACTTATCAAAACTTCAAGAGGAGAAATTCCACTAATTAGCTGGATTTCCGCCAGTGATTTTACCAACAAATCACGCTGTCAAGAAGTGTCTGCCAGATTTCAGAAAAGCTATGAAAACGGTACTCTTAATTATCTCACTGCTGGAACTTTGAACGGACAACCCGCTATCTGCACTGGTGATCGTAAAAATGCTCCTTGTACAGATAGCACTTTGTTATTCACACTTAAGCGAGGAACTGATCCACAAAAAACGCTTCAAGCTCTGTTGGATCATAGAGTGCATACTGTAGGCGGAACAATTAGCCTTTAATATTTTTAGCTTTTAAGATTTGAAGAATGCTATGGCTAGATAATAAAACCTAACTACTTTCCAAATGCAGTCTTTAGCAGACGCAGCAAAAACCCAGATTGCATTCTAGGGTGAGTAACGCTAATTAGAGGACAGATGATGAAATTTTATTATGGACTTCCGGCAATCTTGCTAAGTGCTACAGTTGTGTTAATACACTCTCAAGCCACAGTGGCATTAACTGCGACGGAGGTTAGTGCTATTGCTAAAGAATTTACTGTTCGCATTGATGGTACTGTCCAAGGTACTGGGGTGATTTTTGAGCGCAAGGGTAACACTTACTTTATCCTTACCACTCGCCATGTGGTACAGCATGAGGGGAAATATGAAGTTCAAACCTCTGATGGTAGCCGCTACCCGATTTACCGTAGCAAAGAACTGCCAGGGGTGGACTTAGCAGTGTTACACTTCATAAGTAATAAAAACTACCACTTAGCCGAGATAGGTAACTCAGATAAAATTACGGTAGGCAATAGAGTTTACTTAGCAGGTTGGGCTAGGGATGTACCAGGCATAAGCTATCTATTTAGTGAAGGAAACATTCTTAATCGTCCGCAAAACTTCAGGGATTTCAATAGCTATACCTTGGTCTATAGCAACAAAACTCGCCCTGGAACAAGTGGGGGTCCTGTCCTAGACGAAAATGGTCGCGTGATTGGAATTCATGGGGCAGCTCAAAAGGATGTGCAGACAGGAGCAGAGTTAAGGCTTGGAATTCCAATTAATTTATCACTTTTGAATCTTATCTCAGCCGCAGGTGCGAATCAGCCCTCTTCAACACCTTCTCCACCACCTACTACCCCGCCGCAGTCTCAATCCAATAGACAAGTGCCTTTAACATCACTACAGATAAATGACATTGCCGAGAAGATTACAGTTAGCATTGATGGACCTGCAAATAAAAATATATATGGATCTGGAATAATTATTGACCATCAAGGAACCACTTACACCGTCCTCACTAACTGCCATGTGGTGAACAAATCATCAGGAACCTACACAGTACAAACTCAAGATGGGCAACGCTATTCCTCTAACTTAAACAAAGTCAAATGCTTGCCTGACTTGGATTTAGTTACCTTCCAGTTTACGAGTAGAGGCGATCAAAATTACCAAGTTGCTATTTTAGGCAACTCAGACCAGTTGAGTCCAGGTCAGCCGATTTATATTTCGGGCTACATTAGACCTGATAGCACCTGTACAGCACGGCAATATTGCTACCGTTTCTATCCTAGAGGAGGTATTTCAGGGCGTTCCGATGCGAAGTGGGGTTATAGCATCACTTATACCAGTGATGCTAAACCAGGGACAAGTGGTGGTCCAATTCTGAATGAACAAGGGGAGTTGGTAGCGATTCACGGCGCATCTAAGACAGATCCTGAAAATGGAGTAGTGGAGTTTTTGGGGATTCCCATCAACACCTATAAGCAAGTACTTGGGCGTTAATTTTACTGCGGATTAGTTCCAAATTGGATGTTCCTGAATTAGGAGAAGCATAGATTCTAGTGCAAGCACAATCGCTCTTATGAAGTCCGTACTATTTAGTATCCTAATTAACTT
>JAQYWN010000747.1 GCA_029379265.1 Rhizonema sp. NSF051 | reverse complement strand
AAATTTGTATAAGAGACAGATATAATAGCTTATTTAATTTTATTCTGCAATATTGTTTTTCTTTTTTGGTAGCGTTTTGCAAAATAGAGCTTTCTTCCCCAGTCTGGTTTGTAATTTGCGTCCACTGAACGACGAAGTTTTTCCACATCTACAAAACTTTTCAGCAACAATCTATAGCTGTCCATTGCGTCAAATATCATCTGGGCAGTGTAAGGTGCGCGGCTGTCGGGTTTTTTACGATGTTCGCTGATCGCCCATTGCATTTTTTCAATATGCCTAAAATATCTTGCAAATCTACGTGAGTTGACTGGTGAGATATTTTGTTTCACCTTGTACTGTTCCATCGGATTACTGCATGGAAGAAATGGTGGAATTATTTTACGTCCTGCAACATCAAGGCAAGCTTCGGGGCTGACTCGCAGTTTCCAAAATATCATTGCCTGCTGAGTCAGGAGTATTTCACCCTTGACATCTATATAATGTTCACCATTCTTCAATAACTCACTTTTATTTAGCCAACGAATTGCATACCGTAGCTGCTGGTACCCCAAGTCTGGATAGTATTCCTCTAGGGAATACGGGAATAGTTCATTGATATTTTCCATTTCTGCCTTGTCTCTTCGTGGTTTTGCTAACACTAACTGTCTTAAATTTTAACAAAAATTGTGTGAAAAAAGTTATCTAAGTATTGGGGTAGACTAAAAACGCTGGAGTTCCTCGAAATACGTTGTTTTATTTTAAAATTTGCCTCGTCTGGACATGTATCATGCCTTAGTCAGACATCTACGTATTTAAAAGCGACGTAAGAATAATAGTTGTAGCGATCGCTATTTTGAAAAATATATAGCCATTTTTGCAACTTTCTCAGGTTAGACACGAGATATTTTTACGAATATCTAGCCGAGTTTTGATACTACTGGTCGCTACGATGCTTAGTAGAGAATGGGCGCAAGGCTTTTTGTTAACAGTTTAGAAATATTGTTGAGTTTCTATTAATTGATTCACAAATTTAAAATAGCGATTACACAGCAAATTTTAAAAGTTGCGATCGCTACACAAACCATGCAACAAGACATTACACAATCTACGTGTGTACATGTTGTCAAGGAGTACAAGAGGTATAAAAAATTCAACCTGTTGCTGTGCAAGACGTCTAGCTATTACGCATAGAATTTTTACACATTTTTGTTTTTTACATATTGCAATCTACGTTTTGAGCAAAAATGTAATGAGAGCGTTATTGATACTGTTATTGAAAAACCCCAGCAGTCGAAACTCCTGGGGCTGAATACTGATTTAATTTTGAGATTACCTTGAGCAATTCGCTGTTTGTTCTGTTGGAGGTGATACTAGATTATTTAGTGCTGTTGTGGCAACTCCAGCAACGAGAGCCAAGCTTAATCCGACAAAAACAAATTCTCTGAAACCTTTGACATCTAACATAGTCATCGCACCTCCTGTATCACTTGAGACATGTGTGATTGATTTTGAGCCTGTGGTTCTTGGTGATTCATGGCTGAAGTAACAACTGCCACCGCACCAATAAAGAATGAAATAGCCGCGATCGCTCCTAGGAATTCACCAAAGCCTGAACCACTAGGACGGCGTATGATTGTTTCTTCTTCGGTATCTCCATTAAATGAAGTTTTGATTCGTCTAATTTCTTCATGCATTGGGCACCTCGTAGTATTGCGGTGGTTGAATTGGCATTGGTACTGCTGGTTTGTTGACGACTTCGGTAGATTGAGTGATAAGTTGCTGTAGGCGATCGCAGCTTTGATTGGGGGCTTTAAGTTTACGCATTTTCTTCACTTTTAATATATTGCTGAATTATCCAGTTTTCTGCGTCATGTTTAGCGCGGAAACTCTGAGTCTTGCTAATAGCGCTAGATGTTGCGCTGTACATGCCACTCATTTTGTTGCTTACCCAAAATGAACCAGCGAATTCTCCGTTAATGAATATTGAGTTTACTGATTCATTAATATTGATGTAATGTTTACCAACTTGAAAGTGTGCCATTATTTTTTAGCTAATCGCTGTATTGACTAATGAGATATTTCTTAGCCTCTTTTGCTGTTTTAGCTTTAGCGATCGCTGCTCCATCTTTTATCGGAGACACTAAATATCCTTTGTCTACAGACAAAAAGCTGCCAATATATTTTTCACCAAGGAAAACTTGGTTGCATTCTTGTTGCGGATTAGTTGGTGCAGGAGTTCTTTTCACTGTTATTAACATTATTCTTACTCTTCGTGGTTTGTTTATTAATTCGATAGATGCCCGTGGTTCTTACGCCAGAATTCCTTTGTGTCGCTTAATCAACCAAGACTCTGCATGATCGCGGCGAGGAAATCCTGACTTTTTAGCTTTATTATTTTGAGTTGCTGCTGTCCAACTTCCATCGTTTACCCAACAACTGCCAATGAGTTTATTGTTCAGCGAAACTTCGGCGATCGCGCTTCGTTCCACTACCTTGACTGTATCTCTGCCTAAATCGTATTCCACCTGCTGTAGCTCCCTGTCTGCTATCGATATTCATATAGTAGCAGATATATTTTAAACTGCAACAAAATTTTAGGGAAGCAAGCCGTCTTCGCGGAGTTTTGCTATGACTGCGTCGCGGATGTATTGGGAGCGATCGGGCAACTTCCGGATTATCTCATCTATATATAGTGGAAATTTAGCCGAAATAGGCACTTGGTTCGTGGTAACACCTATGCCTTTGCTCTTAAAATGACTGGAGTTAGGTAATTTGTCGCAAATATTTTTCATTTTTATTTCAAAATGCACTTGACTTCTCTGAGTCTACTCGGGTATATTGTAGAAGTCAACAAAAGTTATCCACTGCTACCGATCAAAGTAAAACAATGGATAACTTAGCTAATTACAGGAATTAACCTAATGCAATTGTCGCACGAAATATTGATTGAGTCTAGATATTTTAGAGTAGACACACTTTCAAGCTTCACTAGCTTGTGTATTCTGAAAGTATTGAATGTTATAAAACCTTTACGCCTTGTAAGCTACGAGGATGGTCTTTTTGGGACTACAGGGCAAGCTTCATCGTATTATGAAGTAAGCGAAAGAGCCATTAACCTTCTGTTGTCACGTAATGAAGAAGAATTTAATGGAGAGATGACAAATCTTTCGGGTAAAAGTCTTAGAGAAAACAGAGAACTTTTTGGATTGCCTGCGACAACATCTAGAGCTAATATTTGGGCAGCTAGGGGGTTTTTACGTATGGGATTAATGCTTACAGAATCTCCTGTTGCTAAGAATCTTAGAGATCTAGTTTTAGATATAGCTGAAGGTATTGTTACTTATAGGGACTTGATTGAAGATCTTGATATTCTTTTGGTGAAGTATTCATACAAAAGTCAAGAAATCCCTAAAGCTAAACTCAATCGAGAGAGAGCTAACTTCTCTGCTACTATTCACTTATCTCCTAGAGAATTTTCTAAATTGAATGCTTTAGCTCAACAGATAGGCATTAGTCGCTCTGAATTAGTCTACAGACATATTCAACATCTTTTTTAATAAGATGTAAGACTTAATACAAAACACTCGTTTTAAGATAAGACGAGTGTTTCACTAAACCACGAGGAGAAAACCAATGAACTTCCAAAACAATCTATTCTTACACCCCCTAGCCGAAGTATTCACCATTACTAATCCTGACGGCACCACAAAAGACGTTGTCAATTCTTGGATGTTTGCCCAAATATCCACACAATTGATAGCCAATGAACCTTACAACAGGCATCTCCATGTTAAGTGCGCGGATATGGCTCAGATATCGGGTGCGCCACGGTTTTATATTGAGGAGCTAATACGAAGAACGATCGCCTTTGATTCGGCTGCAATAAGGGAATTGCAAGCACTGGTGTCGGATGGCTTTGAAAAGCTAGCACATATGCAGCAAAACATGAAATAATCAAGCAAATCACACAATATTCGCCCTCGCTAACCCCGAGGGTTTTTTGTTGCTTAACCTACAAAAAACGTCAGCGTCACCCATGACTCAGCGTCTTCCTTTGACATAAAAAATCTCATCTTCTGAGTTAATTCCGAACAACCCGTAAACGGCATCTTGTCACCAGGATTGCTTTTCCAATAAGCACCCGCGTACTGTCCTTTGACAATTACTGGTGTCGAGTTCACATATTGCATGGTGTATGACGAGGGGTGAGCGCTATCCCCTCAGTTAGTTTT
>JAQYWN010000746.1 GCA_029379265.1 Rhizonema sp. NSF051 | reverse complement strand
TGCTGAACGAAGGTATCCGCGCTTGGATGGCACCTCAAGATCAGCCTCACGAACAGTTTATCTTCCCCGAAGAAGTACTGCCTCGTGGTAACGCTTTGTAATAGCAGTTCGATTTTCAGCATATTTTAGCTGACCTTTCCCCCGCTTTGCTGCGGGGGTTTTTTATATTCTGAATGTAGGAGGTACAGCGGATTTGGGGGATATGTTTTCAAAATGTCCCTCCCTACGGCTAAGAGACGTCGCTCCCTTTAAGCGAACTTCAACGAGATACTTCCCACTTCAAAGTATTCACAACTGAAATTTTTGCCAAATAGAAATTTATAATCGGTAATTCTCCACTATGCTGTGCTATCCTTAATAAAGGAAGACAAACCCAGGGCCAAAAGCTCTGCCCTTTTGAAACTAAGACCGCTTAGGCAACAAGGAGGTGATGCCCATGATAGAAAGTAGTAAATGCATGGGTCATCAGGTTGCAGTATGTCGGCTGTGCGCCGGAGCTGTTCTCTAAAGTTAGCCTAGTTTTCTTGTAAAACTAAGTTTAACCAAGTTGTTAGGCATGCTAGGAGATCCGTCCGGCAGTCTGACTGTAACCTGAAGACCCGCTAGACCGCTCCTAAACAGATCATCCGATCTATTTAGGAGCGGATAGTTTTATATATGGCAATTTCTTAAATTTGCTAAATTATCATTTCTACCGAAAAATCCTTTGTTGAATGGCAGTGTATAAGGTAGCCCCGTTTAAAAGGTTTATTCTTTAGAACACATATACAAAGGATGCGATAGCGTTAGCGGTAGCGAGGAACGAGCGTCAGCGTCAGCGAGTCTTATCACTCGGGGAGACGCTTTTCATGCGAACGAGCGCTACTCGCTGCTGCCAAAGGCAGATCGCGTCCGGAAATAGTAATGAAACAGTTTATTTATCGTTGATGGGGGGTGTCACCCTTCATTCACTAAATGTATCCTAAACAACAGAGTTTTCAAGGGCATTTTTATAAGTAATATGTCAAAAGGTAGTCGCTTCAACAGAGTTTTCTAGAGTATTACAAGATAGAGGTAAGTTTTCATTTAGAAATAGAAAAAAACAGTACTCTTAAGAGTTGACATTTGTACAAATGTGTGGTTATAAGCAATGTTTACTTCGTGGTTTGCATACACAGCTTGAAGGTGTGACAGTTCACAAGGCGAACGCTCTCGTCTTGCCACCAATTTTTGGTAATTTATAATTACGAAATATACAGCTATGTTTTTGCATAAGTTAATTACATGGTTGGTTTACCTAAAGTTAATTAATTCTTAGCTTGGCAAAAACTAAAATCGTATATGAGGCAAATATGTCTTAACCTATAAAGTTCCAACAAGAAGTCATGTTTTCGAGAAGAGTTGCAGAAAACAAAATTATCTAAATTAAGGTGTGAGGAGAATAGTAAAGATGTCTAATATATTGTGGAAATCCTTGGTGGTTAGTCCGGCGGTTCTAGGAGTAATGCTAGCTTCAACAGGCGCGATCGCGGCTCAAAACCCCAGCAAATCGGGAGTTGTGACAAAAGCAGAAGTACTTCAATCTAGCAAACAAGATGCTTTTACATTGACATCAGGCTCAGCAGCAACTTCTGAGACAAAAATACAGATAGCTCCAGTCCAGAAGTTGGCTGATGCACAAAAGCAAACAGAAGTCAACGTATTAGATCAAGTTAATAAATATAGTAATGAAGGGAATACCAATTCTCAATCCCAAGTGACATCGGTTTCCCAATTCTCAGACGTACAACCTACAGATTGGGCATTCCAAGCGTTGCAGTCTTTGGTTGAACGTTACGGTTGTATTGCAGGTTATCCTAATGGAACCTATCGCGGTAACCGTGCGTTGACACGTTATGAATTTGCCGCAGGTTTGAACTCTTGCTTGGACAGAGTTAACGAATTGATTGCCACAGCAACTTCTGACATTGTCAAAAAAGAAGACTTGGCGACATTGCAGCGCCTGCAAGAAGAATTCTCGGCTGAACTAGCAACTCTGCGCGGTCGTGTAGATGCTTTAGAATCCCGTACAGCCGAACTGGAAGCAAATCAGTTCTCTACTACCACCAAACTGGTTGGTGAAGCAATTTTTGCGCTTTCCGATCCTCTGGCAAACAGATCTAATGATCGAAACAATACTGTTTTCCAAGACAGAGTCCGTTTAGACTTGCAAACCAGCTTCACGGGTAAAGACGTTTTGCATACCCGGATTGCGACAGGAAATGGCAATAGATTTGACTTGGGTGCTGCGGCAAGACCTGGTGCTGCTGGTGCCAACGGTACATTTGAAGGGACTCAAACTTATCAAATTAACGGTGATACCACTAATGGTAACAGAGTTAATTTAGACTGGCTATCATATTACGTACCCATAGGACCAGCCAATCTTTACATTGCCGCAACTGGTGCTATTCATAGCGATTATGCTGCTACTGTTAACCCCTACTTTGAAGACTACGACGGCGGTAACGGCGCTTTGTCCACGTTAGCTTCCAGAAGTCCTATTTATGACATTGGTGGTGGTGCAGGTGCAGCGCTTACCTTTAACTTGGGTAAAGGCGGCGGTATCCTGAAACCGAGTTCAATCACTGTAGGTTACTTAGCGTCTTCTCCTAACAATCCTGCCCTAGGTCAAGGTGTGATCAATGGTAATTACGCCGCACTAGGACAGATCAACTTTAGTCTCAGCAACCGCTTCTCTTTAGCTGCAACCTACGTTCACGGTTATCACCACGGTGGTAGTGCTATCTTTGACGAGGGTGGATACTTAGGCAATTACACTGGAGCCGATGGTGTGAGCAGAGGTATTGGTGTCGTAGGTACCAGACAGGCAAACGAATTAATCGGTGCCGCCGAAAGTAACTCCTACGGTATTGAAGCAGCGTTCAGACCTAGCGACAAAATCTCTATTAGTGGCTATGCTGCTTACCATGATGTCTCAGGTAAAGTGACTAGAGATGATAACTTCGAGGCTTGGAGTTATGGTATTGGGTTAGCTCTACCAGATTTGGGTAAGAAGGGTAACGTTTTAGGTCTTTTCGCTGGTGCAGAACCTTATGCTCTTAACCGAAGAGGTGTAGCTGGTGGTGGTAGAGATATCCCATACCACATAGAAGGGTTCTACAAGTACCGTGTGAACGATAACATTTCTATTACCCCAGGCGTGATCTGGTTGACGGCTCCTGGTCAGAACGAAGGTAACGATAGTGCAATTGTTGGTACAGTGAGAACAACATTCACTTTCTAAAACGTCACAATCTATTTGCATTCTCAAGCAATGATTCCCCGCCATATAGCGGGGCTTTTTGTTTTTGGTAACGAAAAGCAAACCCTAGCGAATAACCGGAGTATAATAGAGGTAAGTGAGGAGTGAAGACTTGATATGACGGTTGCCTTTAGAGTTATAAATTCCATCCGGGTAATAACTGGTTCAAAATTTAGAAATCAGGAGATATCATCACTCTACTTCGATTCAAGCGTATTTTATAAGGCTCTAAAATCGCCACAATTCAAAACTTTGCGCCTCCTGTACAGACAAGACATGTCGCGTCTGTATATATCCTAACTTCTAACTTATTTGCATCCTGTGGAACTATCTTGTAAATCGGAATACGCAATTCTTGCTTTATTAGAACTGACAATTCATTACCAAAGCGGAGAACCCATACAAATTAGACAAATTGCTGCACAACAAAATATACCAGATCGCTATCTAGAGCAACTGCTTGCGACATTAAGACGTGGAGGTTTAGTGAAGAGCCAACGCGGAGCAAAAGGCGGTTATTCATTGGCACGAGAACCCTGGAAAATAACACTTTTTGAAGTTTTAGGATATTTAGAAGGATTAGATGTGCGGACATGTGATGATGAAATTAAACTCAAAACTGTAGATAGTGCTGTTATAGAAGAAATTCGACAAGAAGCGTATCGAGCAGCTAACTCAATTTTGCAAAAATATACACTCGCTGATTTGTGCGAAAAACGAGATTCACTCAGGCAGTTGGATATTATGTATTACATTTAATTCAAAGGTTATGCCTGGTTTAACAACATGATCTCGGAGAAATGTATGATCTAACAGAGGTGTCTCATTAAGCAACGTATTTTTTTGCTATAATCGGCAACGGAATGAAAAATTTTAATATCCTTTTTTCCAACTCCTGTATAGATCGATTGGACACATATACACTTAGATATTATG
>JAQYWN010000745.1 GCA_029379265.1 Rhizonema sp. NSF051 | reverse complement strand
ACTTATTTTGATTAAAGAATACTGAGTTGCGTTTAAACCAATTACATAAAACAAGCACTCTTTGCTTTTATCTAACGGCTGAAAGCAAAGAGTGCTGAGCGCTACTTAGTAAAAGATAAAACCGCTATGTTACTGGGTAATGTTTTCAATTTACATACTGACTTATAACGAAGAGCTAGATATTGCCGCTTGTATTGAGTCGGCGATGCTATCAGATGACATTATTGTCGTAGACTCGTGCAGTAGCGATCGCACGGTGGAAATTGCCAATCGTTACCCTGTTCGGGTTGTCCAACATGCTTTTGAAAGCCACGGTCGTCAGCGCACTTGGATGCTAGAATCAATTCCCCCCAAGCACGAATGGGTTTACATTCTGGAAGCTGACGAACGCATGACAAGAGAACTGTTTGCCGAAGCCACCAAGGCGAGTCTAAGCTCAGACTACATCGGGTACTACGTTGCTGAACGAGTTATTTTTATGAATCGTTGGATTCGTCGCAGTACCCAGTATCCCCGTTATCAATTACGCCTTTTCCGCCACGGCAAAGTTTGGTTTTCTGATTATGGTCATACGGAACGAGAAGTTTGTGCGGGACCAACTAGCTTTTTAAAGGAAACTTATCCTCACTACACTTGTAGTAAGGGGTTGAGCCGTTGGATTGAAAAGCACAACCGTTACTCCACAGACGAAGCTAAAGAAACTCTCCGTCAGCTAGAAAAGGAAAAGATTGACTGGAGTGATTTGTTGTTTGGGAAGTCGGAAGTAGAACGACGCCGCGCCTTGAAAGATTTATCTTTACGCTTACCCGCAAGACCGATGCTACGCTTTTTTTATATGTATTTTCTTCTCGGTGGTTTTCTTGACGGACACGCCGGGTTTGCTTGGTGTACATTGCAGACCTTCTATGAATACCTAATTTTGCTCAAAGTCTGGGAAATCAAGCATCTCCCCCAGCCTTCTTTAGATACAGCTAAGTAGGTAGGCACTACAGCCGCTAAATAAGAAGGAGCAGTAGATCTAGAGAGGATCTGCTTTGTTGCGTCTTTACCATTGAAGCGCTACTGCATACTATTCAAAAGTCTCATTATTAATAAACTATATAATTTTCGTTATTGTGTTAGTATTATTAGTATAATAGAGGATTGGTTACAAGAATTTGTAATTCATAAACGCAAGATTTTGTTACACTAACCTTCCATAAGCAAAGTAGCTATCAGATAGCTAAATCTTATCAATCAATACGGTTGAGTTAAAGGTAGCGTGAGGTGGAGAAACCTGGTTTCCGGGTGGATACTGATCTCAACGGTATTGTTTGATCAATCAATCGCTGTCCTAGTCATTAGAATCATTGAAGAGTGTATTCTTGTCAGATTCATAACTCCTACATCCTAATTCCTAACTCCTCATTTTTATGAAAGAGCGTATACCCCGTCAGATTGCTCGTGAATTGGCGCTTTTAAGCATTAGCCAACTACCCGTAAACCCCAAAAAATTGGATAAGTTAGCAAACGATCAACTACTGCCTAAGTTGGTGTTAGCTGCAGTCCGCACCCTGAGAACGGAAGTACAAGATACTCTGGAGAATGCGGCAGCTGAACTACAACGCAGTAATGATCGCCTCTTAACAAGCCACACTCGCGCTAATGACCTAAACACTGCGAGAACAATGGTTAAAGAAGCGATCGACTACACCCAAACAGCTATTAACCAGTTAGGGGCAGCAGTCGAGTTTCCAGAACTGATTCAGTTAGCCAACCAAGACAAAGAAGTCCGCGAGTATGCTAAACAGATTATTATGACAGTCGATGAACACCGCAATGAGATCGATGAAGAGATCTCCACAGCTTTAGTCGATTGGCAGGTTGCTCGTCTTGCCCAAATCGACCGAGATATCATCCGCATTGCTGTAGCAGAAATGAAGTTTCTTAAATTAGCAGATAGCATGGCTATTAATGAAGCTGTAGAACTAGCCAAACGCTACAGTGAAGAAGACAGTCATCGATTTATCAATGGTGTTTTGCGCCGAGTTACAGAGCAGCAGAAGCGGGAAGTAGCGAGTAGTCCGTCTTGAAATAAAGGAGAGGGAACGCTTAGGAAGAGCGATCGCTCGAGCGCAGAGAGATAATGACTTCTGTAGGGGCGGGGTTCACTCAGAAGAGCGTATTTACTCACAAGTAATCTCTATTAAACCACTACCCACTTCTGTCTCCTGTCTCCCCACAGCTTGCTAAATTTATTTACTAGGCGTAAATCTTAGTAAAATTATGGTTTTTAATTGGTTTCGTCGTCAAAATCACGATTCTTCCTCCTCTAAAGAGAAACAGGGAGAAGATGCTAGCGCAAAAGAACCCCAAGCAGAACAAGCAGCAACGTCAACGCCAACAACAGAAAAGGCACAAGACGTGGCGGCTACTGACTTGCTGGCATTTGCTAAGGCAGCATACAAAAACATTCAAGAAAAGCAACAATCCCAGACTGGAGAAATTTCTTCATCTGTTGCTCCATCGGAAACACCACCAGACAAAGCTGAAGCACAGGATACAGGTGAAGTCAGCACAGCAGAAGAGTCTGTAGTTGAAAGTGCTACTACACTGAGCGAGGCGCAACAAACCTCAAGTGAAGCCGTTGCAGAGGAAGCCGCAGACAGGCAACTTGAAGAGGTAAACGAACCAACTTCCCCTGTCTCCTTCTTGGAACGCGCAGCAGCAGAACGGCAAGCAAAGCAGGAACGACTGGTAGCAAGTGCGATCGCTATCCCCGAACCAGAAATCGTACATTCAGCAGAAAGCGCCACAGAAATTCCAGAAATGAGCTTTGATGAAGGATTTTTGTGGTCAGCAGAAGTTTTGGCGGCACAAGGTAGGCGTGCAGAAGATGTTTCTCTTGAAGAAATAACTTGGCTCAAAAAGCTTCGCCAAGGCTTGGAAAAAACCCGTCGTAACATCACAAACCAACTGAAAGCGATTGTTGGTCAAGGACCACTCAACCAAGCGGCTGTGTCGGAAATTGAAGGGTTGCTTTTGCAAGCTGATGTTGGGGTACAGGCAACAGATTATATTATTAATCAACTCCAAAAAAAGCTCCGCGAAGAAGCCCTACCTGCAGATGCGGCGATCGCTTATCTTAAACAAATCATTCAGGAGATGTTGGATGCGCCTGAGAAAAAATATCCCAAAACCGCTTTTTCGCCAGAAAAAGAAACCCTCAATATTTGGTTAATCACTGGGGTGAATGGTGCTGGGAAAACAACAACTATTGGTAAACTTGCTCACCTCTCACAAAAATCTGGCTACAAATGCTTGATCGGAGCAGCAGACACTTTCCGTGCTGCTGCTGTCGAACAGGTGAAGGTTTGGGGAGAAAGAAGCAGTGTGGAAGTGATTGCCAATCCTGGTAAGAATACTGATCCTGCTGCTGTGGTTTTTGATGCAATTGCAGCGGCGATCGCCAGAGACACAGAACTACTTCTGGTAGATACCGCAGGACGCCTACAAAATAAGAAAAACTTGATGGATGAACTCAGTAAGATCCGTCGAATTATCGATAAAAAGGCTCCTAACGCAAAAGTAGAATCACTGTTGGTTTTAGACGCGACTTTAGGGCAAAATGGATTGCGACAAGCCGAAGTATTTTCCGAAGCTGCTCAATTAAGTGGTGTAGTCATAACTAAGCTAGATAGTACAGCCAAGGGAGGTGTTGCCCTTGCTGTTGTGCAGCAGCTTGGTTTGCCTATTCGCTTTATTGGAGCAGGTGAAGGAATTGAAGACTTACGACCGTTTTCCAGCTACGAATTTGTTGAAGCACTATTAAGTGGTTAGATAAATCGGAGTTAGGAGTTGTCGAGACGCGATGCTTTGTGGCTGCTCCTGAAAATGACTATCATTCTTTGGAGAGAGGGTTTTAAAAAGCAAAAATTTTCTGAAATCTCACTCCCCTTAAAAGCGTCTTGCGACCTTACCAAACTTCACCTGCACCCACAAATTCTAGTAGCAATTCTAACTCCTGTCTCCTGTATAGACGCAGCAAAGAAGCGCGTCTATACAGTTCCTAAATCCTTCTACTTGCCTTTGAATATTCTCTGAAGAAAAATAATGTTCAAAAAAACAGGAGTAACCGAGGTGAGGAGAATCCTCAGTTTTTCTACCTACGGGTATATGATTTGTTAATAAATTTATGAGATATTAACAAGCTTTCCGGGGTGCAGTTACAACTGCTGTTTTGTTATAAGT
>JAQYWN010000744.1 GCA_029379265.1 Rhizonema sp. NSF051 | reverse complement strand
TCGTGTTTTATACGCGAACAAAAAATCTTTGATTTTACCCCCTTTGTCCCTTAACCGAGCAGTATTGGATGCTGAGTAATTAGCATTCTTTACAAACCAAACTCTTTTTTCACCTGCGCCACCCAAGCTTTAATACGCTGGTTAGTCAAGTCAGATTCATTATCTTCATCAATAGCTAACCCGACAAATTTACCATTCTTCACAGCTTTTGATTCAGTGAATTCGTAGCCATCTGCAGACCAATTGCCAACTGTCTTTCCGCCGCGTTCTGTAATTTTTTCTTCTAAAATGCCTATAGCATCCTGAAAATTATCGGCATAACCAACAGCGTCGCCTGTTCCGAAATAAGCTACCTTTTTACTACTGAAATCAATATTATCTAATTCAGTAAAGTAGCCTTCCCAGTCGCTTTGCAGTTCACCAATATTCCATGTAGGACAACCTACAATTACATATTGATAGTCGTCGAAATCACTATCTTCTACGTCTGCAATATTATACAAAGTGACTACCCTTTCACCACCAAATTCTTTCTGAATTATCTCGGCTACCGACTCTGTTTTACCTGTTGTTGTTCCAAAAAATAGACCTATCTGCGACATGTTTGACTCCTCTTTATGTGATCCTAAGTTGTTGTGAAGAAAATGAACTGCAGATCGGAATATCACCGCAGTTCAGGTACAAGGAAACATTTATTATGAAACTGAGCTATTGGCGATCGCCGTGAATACGTCCAAGCTATGCAATAGCAGATATGCAAAGACTGCTCCACCAATTCCACCAATCAGAAAACCTACAGTAAATTGACTCCATCCTTCGGTAGTCTTGAGAGTCTCTGGCACATTGGGAACAGTGCTCACAAGTGTTGATTGTGGTACAGTTTGCAACTGCTCTTTATAAGACGCAGTGCCGTAAATCGATAGGCAAATTGTCAGAATGACAACCAGTCCTGATGCTGCTAACAGACCCGCTAAGTTAGCCGCGTCACTGTCGCGCAGTGGACCTAATTTAGCAAAAGGGCCAATCAACCAATAACCGTGAGCCATGCCAATTTCCAAACCTCTCGATAGAGAAGACAGACCGGGACGGTAAATCGGCAAATTCTTGAGGAAATTCAGCGTAAAATCAGAAGAATTGATTGGGGTAGCAAGATTACCACTTTCAGGGTAGCCTACAGGTTGAATCATGTCACCCTGTTTGAAATCAAAACCAGCTTCTACTGCTCTCGCACGGAGAGCGTGCCAAATATGACCGATCAAAAACAATAAACCAAGGACAAAGTGGAAAATTGCCAACCAGCCACGCGAAGAGACATTGCCAGTAGAAACTTCTAGATTTCCAAGTGGACCATAGAAAACATCGGCATAGACGGTGTTGTTAACACTGATAAAGTAGGCAGCAAAGAAAGCCATATATGCCACAGCACCAATACTGTAAGACAGATAAGCTTCTCCCGAGTAAATTAGAATTTTCTGTGCCCAAGCAAAGGGTTTAGTCAAGACGTGGAAAACTCCACCAACAATCAAGATCGATCCAATCCAAATGTGACCGCCGACAACATCTTCTAAATTATCGACTGCTGCCATTCCTTCAGATCCCCAAGCACCAAACAGGTAGCCGTAAATTTTGATCGGGTTGAGCGTAGGATGAGCGATCACTCGCACATCTCCACCCGCACCAGTCCAGGGATCAAAAAGTCCACCCCAAAACATAGCTTTGGAAACTAAAAGCAGTGCACCAATGCCCAACAATGTCAGGTGAATTCCCAAAATTGTCGTCATCTTGTCTTTATCTTTCCAGTCATAACCAAACAAGCCCGTAAAAGAGGGATTGTCTTGTAGCACTTCTGGTCCCAGTAGAGAATGGTAAATTCCACCAGCGCCCAGAACAGTTGAAGAAACTAGATGCATTACCCCGATGACCCAGAAGGCATAGGTGTCAATAATCTGACCACCAGCACCCACGCCCAAGCCGAGAGTTGCCAAGTGAGGCAACAAAATTAACCCTTGTGTGTACATCGGTAAGTCAGGATTGTAGCGAGATAACTCAAATAAAGTCATCCCCCCAGCCCACAACACAATTAATCCTGCATGGGCAATATGAGCGCCCAACAACTTACCTGATAAGTTGACTAAACGAAAATTACCAGCCCACCAGCCAACATCTGGTATTCTTTGCTCGTAAGGGCTATCAGCAATTACTGCTGTCATTGGTTAAACTCCAGTAAGAAAATTTGGCATTATTACAGCGATAAAAATTGCAACTCTTAAAAGATTTTGCAAGTTTTTGCCATTAAGAAGGTTGCGGAATGACAGCATCTTCGCTGACTCGACCTTTACGGAAATCAAATCCACGTGCCCGGAGTGCATGCCAGATGTGACCTTGGAGGAGGAAGAAAGCTAACCAAAAGTGTGCATTTGCCAACCAAGTCCTCGATGACACAAAATCAGGATCGACCGAGGAAAAATAAGGCAAGATATTCTGCTTGATGACCAGAATTGGTCCATAAAACACTTCCGGATAAACCGTGGTGTTGACTGAGACGAAGAAAGTGGCGATAAAGCCCATCAAAGATAAAGCACCCAGACTGTATGAGAGATAAGCTTCCCCAGACCAAACAAATAACGGGTGCGTCCAACCAAATGGTTTAGTCAGAATGTGGAAAAAGCCACCGATTAGGAGCATTGTTCCGACCCAAATGTGACCGCCAATCACATCTTCTAAGTTGTCAACGCTAGCAATCCAGCTTTTACCAATAGCTCCAAACAGATAGCCAAAGATGACTCCAGGATCTAGTGTTGCATCGGTAACGACTCGCACATTTTCAATATTTGGATCGTACAAACCACCAAAATACATTGCCTTAGCGACGAGAAGATATGCTCCTAAGCCTAGTAAAACCAGGTGAATTCCAAGGATTGTCGTCATTTTTCCGGTATCTGCCCAATCATAGCCAAAGAAACGAAACTTAGGCTCTAAAGTTTCAGGACCACGCAGGGAGTGAAAGATACCGCCGAAACCCAGAAAGGCTGAGGAAATTAGATGGACGACTCCGATCGCAAAGTAAGGGTATGTATCTACAACGGCACCACCTGCGCCTACTCCCCAGCCAAGAGATGCTAAATGAGGTAACAAAATTAAGCCTTGCTCGTACATTGGCTTCGCCGAATCAAAGTGCGCTAGCTCAAATAGAGTTATGACTCCAGCCCACAAGACGATTAAACCAGCATGAGCGACGTGAGCGCCAAGCAATTTTCCTGATAAGTTGGTGAGCCTTGCATTACCCGCCCACCAAGGTGAGTCGGCAAGGTCTTGCTCCACCGAGAGCGGACTTCTAGAAGTTATTGTCATTCTACACCTTTCGTTAGTTGATAAAATTATTCAACTACTCTAGGGACGAGCTTACACTATAATTTCAGCTAATGAAAGTCTTTTTCATTAAAATAAATTAAAAATGTGGAAAGTAATTGCTTCGCTGGCTCTGGGAAACGTCTACTCTCCATAGTGGCAAGGCAATTTCAATGTCATCTTGACTCTCTTCGATCTAAAGATACAGGGATTCATTAGATTTTAGTTGCGTGGAATACTCCTGATGGGATAAGTGTTGGCGGCGAAGGAAACGAGCGATTGAATTTTTGGTTAGTTCCTAACCCTGGAAGACTCACGTTCTCAGAAAATCAACGCTCACCTCACGTCCAAATGCACGACTGGGGAAATGAGTTTCTCGATTTACATAAGGGATTCTTCGATTAACGCATGTATTTTTTTTTACATAATTAACTGAGGTTTTCAGCAATCCCCAAGTGGGAAATGAAATAGGACAGCGATTGGTAGTGTCTAAAGTTCCAGAACTGAGTTTTCTTTTGGGTATTGGTGTTTTTGGTATTCCAGGCTGACTAAGTCAGAAAAAGCAACGCTGCGATCGCACACTCCATTTGCCAACAAATTAATTGTTGATACATAGGTAGCCATGATCCCCAAAGGTAAACTCCAAGAGTTCAGAGGAAGCTTGGGTGTATTCTATTTTGGCGATGCCTGCGGCGAGCTGCGCTAACGCGAAGATGATTTGACGAACACCTACACTTCACTGTTAATACCTTAGGAAAACGCTTTGCTTTTCTTGCCATACCTGAAGAACTCTTGGGTGAAATTGATGCAGATGTTTTATTGAAAACTTCAAAGCAACATTCTGTTTCAAGAATCATTGATATTCTTTTCAGAATCCAAAAG
>JAQYWN010000743.1 GCA_029379265.1 Rhizonema sp. NSF051 | reverse complement strand
ATATAATTTGTTTTTTCAAGTTTCATTGCTCTTTGACTTCTTAAAATCTATCTACTTTGAAAGCATCAACTTCAGAACGTTAACTTTGATAAATTAAATCCAAGAGTTAAACCACATTCTCAGTCTATAACCATCAGAGGAGAGGGGTAAACCTAGATAAATAGGCATCCAGAAAATTAAGCTGCCTAAAATGAGAAAGGTAATGGTGACACCGATCGCACGGAGTTCTTTACGATAACTGAAAAGCCACCGATCTACAAGCCAAGCGATCGCTAAAAAAGCAAATACCACACCTGTCATGTAGTGATAGATAAAAATGCAACGATTTACCCCTACCCAAGGGAGTAAATTAGCAGTATAATTCACCAAGATATATACAATAATCCAAATATCAGTAGAAAACGCTGTAGCAACAGAAACACTCTTTGTCCTCACTAAGGGAACTAAGAATCGCCACACTAGCATTCCCAACAAAAACAAAAGGGCCGCGACACCGAACCACCACAAAAAAGGATTGCCCATTGCGTGGACATCATACATAAATTTGACATCAGCCGGAGGTAAAGGAGGTCCCTCCATGGGTAGCGGATCTTTTAAACTTTGTGTCGTTCCATAAAAATACGCTATTGGTCGTGTCATTAAAGGCCATTTATACCATGCTGCACAGTAAGGATGGACTTTGGGACTATTTCCTCCAAGACGTTCGTGAAACAGCAAAATTTGCCTGTGTACTTCTATAAATCCGTATCTTGTATCTATTTGCAGGTGGGGAATCCAGATGATGCTATAAACGACAGCCGGAATAATTCCTAAATAAAATATAATGTGAAGAATATTAAGTTGAGTGAGGTTGTGTAGCGGTGGTAATTTGTTAACAGTAAATTTTGTGGCGGCTGCGTTATCTGTAATTTCTTTAGTAAATTTATATTTTGCCCAAGCAACTATCCAAATTAAATAAGTCCCCATCAGATAAAACACGCCGTTCCATTTAGTTGCAATGGATGCACCAAAAGCTACACCAGAAAGCATCAAGTATAAGCGGAATTGCCTTTGGTTTGCTAATGCCAATAATAAAAACAACTGTCCTAGCAAACCAAAAATGACGATATATTGATTGATGAGGGCATATCGAGACTCAACGAGAAATATACCGTCACAGGCTGTGAACAAACCAGCAAGCAAAGCAAAGCTACGGCGATAACTTAACTGATAAGCAATTCCTGCGACGATCAAAGGAATAAATGAGCCGGAAAAGGCATTCATCCAACGATAATTTAATGGAGAAAGTGTCCTACCTGTCAGCCCATTTACCTCATTTGGCGAAAAGGGAATATGAGTACTAATCCAAATTCCCAATGCAATAATCAGTTTACCAAGTGGTGGATGACCATCAAAAAACGGCGTATGTGTAAGGTAATCATTGCCAAATTTAGCATAGTAAAGTTCATCAAATACCAAACCATTAAACCGAGCCAGTCCCCAAAATCGCAAGGAAATTGACAGTAAAAAAATTGCCGAGATGCCAATCCAAAACCACTTTTTAGTCATTAGTTATGAGTCGTTGTTCATTGGTCATTAGTCATTGGTCATTAGTATTAGACAAAAGACATTGGACAAATAACAAATGACAAAAGACTATGGACTATTTTCTACTTTAGCAATTTCTAGCATAGTCTTTAAAACCGAGTCTGGGTTCAGACTAATGGAATCGATTCCTTGTTCAACTAAAAACTGGGCAAATTCTGGGTAATCGCTGGGTGCTTGCCCACAAATGCCAATTTTCCGATTGTGCTTTTTCGCAGCAGCGATCGCCATTTTCACCATTATCTTCACACCTTCACTACGCTCGTCGAACAAACGTGCTACCAAGGCCGAATCCCGATCTATCCCTAGTGTTAGCTGAGTGAGATCGTTGGAACCAATAGAGAACCCGTCAAAAATGGATGCAAACTCCTCAGCCAAAATCACATTATTGGGTAACTCACACATCACATAAATTTGCAAGCCGTTAACCCCCTGCTGCAAACCATTTTTTGCCATTTCTGCAATAACCAGACGTCCTTCATCAGGAGTGCGACAGAAGGGAATCATCGGGATAACGTTTGTCAAACCAATCTCGTCTCTCACTCGCTTGAGGGCATGGCATTCTAGAGCAAAGGCTTCTCTGTACCCTTTGTCATAATAACGTGCTGCCCCCCGCCATCCAAGCATGGGATTTTCTTCGTGAGGTTCAAATTGTCTGCCACCTAATAGGTTGGCATATTCATTACTTTTAAAATCTGACGTCCTGACGATGACTGGGTTAGGATAGAATGCTGCTGCAATCCGACCAATGCCATGAGCTAACTTATCGACAAAGTACTGAGATTTGTCGTCGTAAAGGGCGGTGATTTCGGCAATTTTGGCTTTCACAAATTCATCTTCTAACTTGTCAAAGTGAATCAACGCCATCGGATGAGTTTGAATGTGGTTGGCAATGATAAACTCTGTCCGTGCTAAACCTACCCCATCATTGGGAATGGCAGATAAACTAAATGCTTCTTGAGGATTGCCGACGTTCATTAAAATTTCGGTACGAGTACGAGGCAAGTTTTCTAAAGGAACTTCTTCAACTTCAAAGGGTAGTAATCCCGCGTAAACTAGTCCTTCTTCCCCTCCTGCACAAGAAACTGTGATTTCTTGATTAACTTTCAAGATTTCTGTGGCATTGCCGCATCCGACAATTGCAGGCACGCCCAATTCTCGTGCAATGATTGCGGCATGGCATGTGCGCCCCCCAGTGTTGGTAATAATTGCACTTGCTTTTTTCATGATTGGTTCCCAATCGGGATCGGTTCTATCTGTCACTAAAACTTCTCCTGCTTTGAACCGATCAAGTTTGTGGACATCCAAAATCAGATGTACTTTGCCTTGACTAATTGCTTCTCCGACAGCACGTCCTGTGATCAGGGGGAGTGGGCAGTGGGCAGAAGTGGAGACATTTTGACTCTCTGCGTCCGCGTCTGTCCGATTCAGAGCTTCTTCCCACAGGAGGCGATAAGTTCTTAACACATTCTGTTCTTTTCGAGACTGGACTGTTTCCGGACGGGCTTGGACGACAAATAGTTCGTTGGTGATGCCGTCTTTTGCCCACTCGATATCCATTGGAGTGTGCGTACCGTGAATTTGGGAATAATGGTCTTCAATGAGACAGGCCCAACGCCCAAGCTGTAGAATCTCTTCATCGGTTAGGGCGTATTTACCTCTTTCACTAAGAGGAACTGACACGTTTTTGGTATGTTTTGAGCCGTCGTCATAAACCATTTTGAGTTCTTTACTGCCCAACCTTTTATCGATAATTGAGTGAAAACCTTCTTTTAATGTCGGTTTAAAGACGTAGTACTCATCGGGGTTGACAGATCCTTGAACGACGTTTTCTCCCAAGCCGTAAGCAGCCGTTATGAGTGCAGCATTTTGGAAGCCTGTTTCTGTATCGATAGAGAACATGACTCCAGAAGAAGCTAAGTCGGAACGTACCATTTTTTGGACGCCTACGGCGAGGGCAACGCTAAAGTGGTCAAATCCCTTAGTTTGGCGGTAAGAAATAGCGCGATCAGTAAATAGGGAGGCAAAGCAGCGATGACAGGCTGATAGAATTCCAGGGACACCTGTGACGTTGAGGTAAGTTTCTTGCTGTCCGGCAAAACTAGCATCGGGAAGATCTTCAGCAGTGGCACTTGATCGTACTGCTACGTCTGTATCAGAGTTGTACCGATCGCATAGAGTTTTGTATGCTGTGGCGATCGCATCCTGTAATTGAATTGGAAATGGTGTATGCAGCAGCAGCGAACGTGCTTTCTTCCCGCGTTCTTGTAAATTTTTGACATTTTCCACATCCAAGTCTGAAAAGAGTTCGCGTAGCTGTTCTTCTAAAGAAGCCGAAGAGATAAAATAGCGGTATGCGTAAGCGGTGGTGGCAAAGCCAGTGGGAACGTTAACGCCTTTGTGTGTGAGTTGTGCGATCATTTCCCCTAATGAAGCATTCTTACCACCTACTAGGGGGATATCGGTGATGCCTACCTCATCAAACCAGAGGATGAGCGATGGCTCTTTGGGTGGTTGAAATACAGAAGTGTTTTTAGCTACTGTGACCATCAGTATTTTCCTTTATGGTAGATATTATATTTGTTGGATTTGGTGTGCGTTTACGCTTCCTATATGTCGGGTATATCACACTTAACCAAAATTTAATTTATAGTTTCTTTGGAT
>JAQYWN010000076.1 GCA_029379265.1 Rhizonema sp. NSF051 | reverse complement strand
CATAAAAATATCAATATTCAATGGTCAACTGTTGTAAAATGTAAAAGAGACACGGAGAATATCTCCGTGTCCCTAATGATACAATTGAGGTGGTATACACCCATTATTTTTCGCTTTTCAGACGACTAACGTGAGAATGCCCTTGCAGTGACATATCTTTGTATCTGAGTTAAAGCGAGGTTGTAATTGATAATCGCAGTGATTCGATTACCTTCAGATTGGGTAAGCGCAGTTTCTTGGTTAATAACATCCGTTTGAGTCCCAACACCTGCTTGGAATCGCAAACGTGCTAACCGTAGAGCTTCTCTCGCCTGTTCTAAAGCTACATTTGCAGTTTGAACATTCTCCAAGTTAGATTGCAACTGGAAATAAGCTTGTTCTACTTGAAAGCGGATTTGGTTTCGTGTGTCGGCAAATTGAACTTCAGTCGTGCGAGTCGCAGCTTTATACTGATCGGCTTGGGCTCTTACCGCACCTCCATCGAATAAAAGCAAGTTGGCTCTCACTCCGATCGCATAATTGTCATCCACACTTCTAGTATCATTAAACACATCACTAATTCCGTATTGAGCAACTAAACTTACTTGAGGACCAAGCTGTGCAAGCGTTCCGCGTCGTCTCTGTTCGTTAATATTGCGTTGCGCTAACTGCTGTTGTAATTCTGGACGATTTTGAAAAGCCAGCACAATACTTTGTTCGAGCGACTGGTTCCAAAGACCTGCTAAGGTCACGGGGTCTGCGGCACTAATATCAACCGCCTGCGACAAACTTAAGATCTGAGCTAAGCTACGACGAGTAATTCGCTGCTGAGCAAAAGCATTCGTTAAGCTTTGTTGATAGGTTGCTAAATTCACCTGAGCTTGTAGCACCTCAAACCGGGTACCCACACCCGCTCGTTCTAAAGCTTGTGTATCTCGCAAACTCGCTTGGGCATTGGTCACAGCAGCCTGCTGAATCCGTACCTGTTGATCTGCTGATTGCAAATTGTAGTAAGCAGTAGTGACATTCAAGCGGGTATCCTCAGACTGACGCTCAACATCCAACCGATAATAGCGTACCTGTTCCTCCGCCGCTCTGATGCTAGCTAGCCTTTGTCCAGATGTATAGAGGTCATAATTTAAGCTGGCGGTACCACTGAATTGCGAGGAGGATTGACCATCGTTTAATTGTCCACCATTAGATGATCCAACACGCTGGATTGCCGTTTGAATATTAGCAGTAGGAAGCAGAGAAGCCTGAGTCTGCCGCAGTGCAGCTTGATTTTGTTCTAAAGTCAGTAACGACGCTTGTAACTGACGATTATTGCGCCGTGCTAGCTCTAGAGCTTGTGCCAGCGTAATCGGCTGCGTTCCTTGAATCCTCACTTCACTTGGTTTTGTCGGAAACTGTAAGGGATTTGGGTTGGGATTGAGGTAACTAGGAGCCGGTTGTACACTACCTGCAGGGACTGTAGTAGCTGGTGATACAGGAATAGAGGCAGGTATTGGACCTGGAGTTGTACTAGTGGCTGGTGTTGTCGGTGCCGTTCCGGGTACTACAGGTGTAGCTGGGGTTGGATTTTGAGACCTTCCCTGAGCAACTTTATTCCCGGAAATGGTATTTTGTTGTGAGCAGGCTGAGGGAAAAGGAAGATCGGCAGTCCGTGTTTTTCCGTTTCCTTCAGGGCAAAATTGCACCTCCGCCAGCTTTGCTGCTGCACTTCTCACTGGAAGATCTGAAATTGTGGACAATTGAGTTGAAAGATTTTTCTTTTCCGCAATCAACGGCTGTGAATTCGTACCGGGTAAACTTTTACCTTGCACAGAGAGAATTGCGGTATTCGTCAAGGTGACTTTATTCTGAGGTTGTGCAAGAGCGATCGCTTGGTAACTCTGCTTCTGATTGCTAAAAGCAAGTAAATTACCATCTTGATGGGAAGAGTTCAAGGCAGGCGTCAAATTGAAGACCACACCTTGATTTTCGCGAATGATGTGTCCAATTGGCATACTCGTCTTTTCTGCCATTGTGATGTTGCTACTCCAAGACTGCACATCGTATGCAGTCGCGCCAGTGGTTGTCAATCTGGCTCCGAGGCTATTGCTATTTGCGGTAAACAGTTGTGTATCTAGCTGATTTGCCAAGGTTCCACTTGGGGTGGACATCTCCGTATTTGGAGAGGCAAAAAGCTGTACTTCCGAGACTTTTGCAGTATTAGCCCAACTAGGTTGAGTCGTTAATACCGCTACTGTTACACTAGGTAAGAAGCTATAAAATAATTGCTGTCCTTTCACCGATCCCCTCACACGAAAATCAGGCGGCATAAACCGTTTTCACACGCCTAGACTATATCACGATGCTAGCTCGAGAAATCTGAACTCTGCTTATCTTGAAAGCCTTGGACAATACGAGACAGTTCCGCCTTTTCATCGATACTAACGCGGGTTGGGGCACCACTGACGATTCGTTCGTAATTACGGAAGGAATCTTTTATCTCAGGACCATCGTCAGTAATCTTATACTCACGGATACCCTTATCATGCCAGGAACCCCGCATTTTAAACACATTAATTGCCCGCTCCATTTCCCCACGAATTTCTACATACTGCAACATGAGAATTGTGTCGGTAATTGTGGAAATGTGAGAGTCTGTAATTGACTGCGCTCCCATAAACTGCTCAGTTGTATTGGTAAAAAAACCTGTAATTTCTTCTTGTTTTGCATAACCTGTCACACCGATAACAAACTGCCGGAAGGCATTATTGCTTACTCCTCTTGCTAGTGCTGAAAGGGAATCAATGGCGATCCGGGAGGGTTTAAAATCAGAGATTTCTGACTTAATAATTTGTAGATGATCTTCTAGCCCAGTGGATTCAGGATAAGTACAAGTTATTTTGAGCAGTCCAAGATGTTCTAACTCCTCAAAGTTAATTCCCCAAGAGGTGGCATTGCGAGACAATTGGGCGCGTGATTCTTCATAAGCAAATAATATTGTCCGTTCACCATTAAGGCAACCGTCCTGTAAAAACTTACTTACTAACAAAGTCTTACCAGTACCAGTTGCTCCAGTTACCAAAATTATCGAATCTTTAAAAAATCCTCCCCCACACATTTCATCTAATGTTTTGACTCCTGAAGATACTCGCACATTAGAAGAACGCTGAGTCAAGCGCATTGCTCCCAGTGGGAAAATATTGATTCCTTGATTGGTAATTGTGAAAGGATACTCTCCTTTCATATGAGTTGTGCCACGTAACTTCAGAATTTCCATTGTGCGACGGCGGCGTTCTCCTTCTAAAACATTGCGGACAATCACGACATTATCAGATACAAATTCTTCTACACCAAAACAGGCCACCGAACCGTATTCTTCTGTACGTTCTGTCGTGATAATAGTCGTAACATCTAATTGTTTCAATCGTGCTACAAGACGAAAAATTTCCCGCCTCACGACTCCTGTCGCCTCATACTGCTGAAATATCGCTGTAATTGAGTCGATAGAAACCCTTTTTGCTTTGTATTTACGAATTGCGTATTGCAAGCGCTCAATGAGTGCTGAAAGATCAAAGTTACCAATTATATCTTGCCCTTCTGGATCTGGAGAAGCATCAAGAATAAATAACTTGCCTTCATCAATTAAATGCTGCAAGTTCCAACCAAAAATATTAGCATTTTTAATAATATCAACAGGTGATTCTTCAAAGGTAACAAAGACTCCTGGCTCATTAAAATAGCTAATACCACTATAAAGAAATTGCAGAGAAAATAGAGTTTTCCCAGTTCCAGAAGTCCCACTTACTAGGGTAGTTCTACCGTTAGGTAATCCGCCATGACTGATATCGTCAAAGCCCTCTATCATCGTGCGAATTTTTTCTATCCCTCCATGTCCTGGCTTACTTTCTTGCTCAAATATATCTTTTACAGTCATTGTTTAACACTTTTTTAAAATCATAATTAAATTTATTTATATGCCATTTCTACTTAAATTTTAACATTTAGTTAGTAAACAATTTGTTTAATCAGAACATAAACTTGTAAACGCTGAGAGATGGTTCCCAAGGTATCCAAATTTATGTGTCTTCTTCAATTTTCTCCTCATTCAGTTCCTCATACAATAAATCTAATCCAATCAAAACTCTTTCTCTGTCTGACAGATCTCCAATAATTTTACGAACAGGTGGCGGTAATATTTTGGCTAATGTGGGTGTTGCTAATATTTTGTCTTCTTCTGCTAATTGTGGGTTTGTCAACACATCAATGACTTTCAAAGCGTAAACGCCTTTAAACTCTTGAGCTAAGATATTTTTCAGTGTATTTAATGCTCGAACTGAGTTAGGGGTATTTCCCGCTACGTAAAGCTTGAGAACATAATTCTTTTTCAATTCATTCATACATGTCACTGTAGAATACTGTTACGTATACCTGGAGTTAAAAGATTGCTTGTGGCGTTTGGAAAAGTGACCTCATTTATATTGCGAACTTCAAGAAATTCTATTTATCTAGGAATCGAACATCGATACAATTCGCATAGATGAGCTAGCAGATCGATTAACGTCAGCCTGTAGTCTAAAAGTAATGCTTCCTCATCCCGTCTTTCCAATTTTAGCTGTTTGGAAAATTCGTCAATGAGTTCCATATGAATTTCTATAATTTGGGGCACAGGAATATTAGCATGAAATACTGTTTTGATAACTTTATCAATTTTCTGTTGCCGTGTTTTGTCCGTAGTAAAGTAAGTGATAAGAATCAGGCGGTATTCTGATTTAATCTCCTGCAACAATGCTTGCTGATCCGCAGTCGTCATTTCCTGAAAAACTATTCGTATTATCGCGAGGGCTATCTAACTACATGAGAATCACTATTGTTTCATGTTTTATTTAACTTTTGTTACATCTATATGAGTGAAAACTGCATTTTAGCTTGTCTAAATGCTAACTATAAGTAGCGCGGCTGGATAATGGTAGGGGCAACGGCATCGCACAATCAGCCCGAAAATTTGACTGACTTGTTAGATGTGCCGCTCTCAAAGTGCCTAAGAGTGATACATTCACGTTGGTCATTTGTTCCTATCTATCTGAATGTAGATTTTCAATTTTTTCTGCTTGATAAGATACTTAAATAAACATAAACGATTGTTTACATCCAAATCATTATAATTCCTAAAGGTTTCAAAGCGAATTTTTAGAGTCATAATTGTTTTAGCTGTATACTCATTGCCAGCAAACTGCTCTCGATAGTGACAGGGTTGAATACCTCCACTTTAATAAGTTGAGCAGATACGCGTCCTAATAGACTGTGGGCATGGCATACAGAAATTAGGTAAACACTAATTCTGTTGCTTACCTCACCCTTTTAGGGCATGACTGATTATTAAGTTGACTTGAGCCTGCTTTGTGGTGGGTTCACAGACGGTTTATACCGTACCAAATGCTTTTAGGTGAAAAGTTTGATTACTGGCAACACCAAGAGACAAATATGACCGATGAGAGTGAAACTTAATAGGCGCTAAAGAAAAAGCCGCACATCTTAAAAAGAGTTTGAACTCTTCGTAAGAGATTCTGTTCAATAAAAAACACAATTGCCGAAGACAGCAGCTAGCAGGTGATGCCAAAATTGCTTTCCTCAATACCCATGTCAATGCTAAAGTACCCGCTTTATAATTTTATTGCAACCGTACCCAGTAGCGTAGAAACAACGACTCTGGCAGTCGTACTGGAGATTTTTGAGGAACAGTGCGATCGCTTGGTAGTCTTGGATAAGCTGCAACGCCCTACAGGGTTGCTTTACTCTGCTCATCTGATACCACAATTGCTCTCGGCACAAGGAGATCAAAGTCCCAGATTTTTAGATTTACAGCAGCCACTTTCCACGTTAGGTCAAACCCTGATTCAACCAGTGAGAACCTTACCAGCTTCTTTTAGTCTCGAGCAATTTGGCTCTTTACTGCGTTCTCAACTGACCCATACAAATACTAACTTAGATTGGGCTCTGGTTGACTCAGATGGCAAATTTTTAGGGCTTGTGGATAACTCTCGCCTAGTACAGTTCTTGGCTGGGCATAGATTGTCCATGAGTTCTTACAAAAGCGGTGACGATTCAACGCCAAAGAAAGCAGTTCAAAAAACGTCAAGTGCTTCCAAGAAATATGCTCATGTAGGAGCACAAGATGCTAAAGCAAAAAATCAAAAGCGCGGACAAAAGCAGCAGTCCCAAACACAAGTAGACAAACCATTGGTACAGTTACTAGAACAACTGCCTTGGCCTCTAATACTACAAACTGGTACTGGCGAAGTAGTAACCCAAAATTCAGCTTGGTTGCAGCAATTAGGAGCCTTAAAAGATCCAGAAGGAGTCAGGCAACAAGTTGAGGCAATACTAGCTACCACCATCACCACAAAATCTCAACTGACAAGGCAAAAAGCTGCCCGGAGTAAGAGTAGCAAAGAGCAGCATACACCTATTAAGCTCCTCTCTGAAGAAAAGACTTTACCGATTTTTAATGAAGCAACGACAAAATCGGCAGAACCCCAAAACCATCATCAACTGACTCAACCACCATCCGTTACATCAAGTCAGTGCTTCTTAGATAGGGAAATTGGTTGTTGTACCTGTATCGTTCAAGTGCAAAATGGACAAGAGCGAGTTTGGCAATTTGTCAAAATCCCATTAGATAGTGCTGAGTCGCTCGCTCCCTCTTTAGCAGTGAATATTGATGGGGAAGTCCCCAGCAGCGACTTGTGGCTGCTGTTAGCAACAGATATTACCGAACAGCAGCAGCTTTATAAAGAATTGGCAGCAAAGAATGCCGACTTAATTCAACTCAATCGATTAAAAGATGAGTTTTTAGCTTGTATTAGTCATGAATTAAAAACGCCATTAACTGCAGTTTTGGGCTTATCGCGGTTGCTTGTGGATCGGCAGTTGGGAGAACTAAACGAGCGTCAAGCCCGTTATGCGGGACTGATTCACCAAAGTGGACGCCACTTGATGAGTGTTGTCAATGACATTTTGGATTTAACCCGCATGGAGACAGGACAAATGGACTTGACTCTCTCCAACGTCAACATTGGTAGTGTATGCACTCGCGCCCTATCCGAGGCAAAAGCTATCCAAAATCAAAGTAACCGAGCTGCGAACACTCAACCTCAAGCATTGTCAACAGAAGAACACCAATTCACCCTTTCTGTTGAATCTGGCTTAGAGCTGATCGTGGCAGATGAGTTGCGCTTGCGGCAGATGCTGGTACACCTGCTTTCCAATGCTTTCAAATTTACAGAAACAGGTGGTAACATAGGTTTGCGAATAAGTCGTTGGGAAGGTTGGATTGCTTTTACAGTGTGGGATACAGGTATTGGTATTCCCGAACACCAGCAGCATTTAATATTTCAAAAATTTCAACAACTGGAAAATCCTCTCACCCGCCAGTATGAAGGAACAGGTTTAGGATTGGTGCTAACGAGGGCTTTAGCTCGCCTCCACGGTGGCGATGTCAGCTTCTTGTCTCGTGAAGGTAAAGGGACTCAGTTTACACTGCTCCTACCACCTAGTCCCCCACAGAAAAGAGCAGCAGAGCAGGAAACCAAGGAAGTTAGGGAGATTGTCAAGTCCAATTCTCCTCTGCCCGTCCACTCTTCAATGCAGATCTTTACTCCTGAAACTCAGTATAATAGCTTGGTCTTGGTTGTTGAGGCAGTCGCTAGATATATCGAAGATTTGACCGAACAACTCACAGGCTTGGGTTATAGAGTCGTTATTGCCCGCTCCGGATGTGAGGCAGTAGAAAAAGCTCGTCGCTTACAACCCAAAGCTATATTCCTCAATCCGTTGCTGCCATTGCTATCAGGTTGGGATGTGCTAACCTTACTTAAATCTGATGCCGCAACTCGCTACATTCCTGTCATGGTGACGGCTACAGGCGCTGAAAAGGAGCAAGCATCCACGAATCGAGCAGATGGTTTCTTGAGCTTGCCAGTGCAGCATCATGTTTTAACTAAGCTTCTAGAAAATTTATGTACTACACCAGAAGGCAAGCGGCAAAAATTAGACGATAGTGAAGTGATTTCCAATACTCCACTGCGTATTCTAAGATTAATTGGTCCAGAATGTGAATCCCTAAATTCGCACTTGTCACTTCAAAAACACCGTGTTATAGAAGTGGATGACTTGGAACAGGCAGAACTTATGGCTCGGGTGTGGCAATTTGATGTCGTTTTGCTAGATGCAGAAATGCCTTTAGCAGCTGTTTACCTGCAACAGATCAGTCAGTACCCCCGATTAGTGGCTTTACCACTTGTTACCTGTAATGTTGCAACGACTCAAGCAGCTTCCCTCGTGCCTAAGTTGTCCGTTTTTCCTTGCTTAACACAGCTCAATACAGACAAAAGTAATTCCGAGAAAACAAATGCTTTACTGTCAGTACTGCAAATTGCTGCTGGTGCATCCTGTCCACCTAATATTCTAGTAGCAGATTTCTCAATGTTGCCCGATTTACCAGAGGCAAGTCGCAAGCAGATAAAAGATTATAAGTCAGAAAAAAAATCAAATAATGTTGATGTCGAGGAGAACTCGTATTCCTATCAAGGTTTAAAGCCTTTGACTATCTCTCGCGGATGCGAGTGGTTTCAAGCTTTGATTCAGTACCTCCAAACAGCAGGTTTTAAAGCGGCAATGGCTCGATCTTGGGCAGAACTACTACAACAAATTCGTCACCAAAGTGTTGACTTACTACTGATCTGCTTAAGCGATTCTACGATCCAAAAAGAGGTGTATTCAGCATTGAAAGCTATGAGGCAACTGCCTTTCAATTTGCCACCGATTTTAGTACTCGATCAACGATTGAATGCGAATGAGGTAGAATTAACACCACAAAATTCTACCCAACAAAAATTAGAAAATGTTGTCGGTGCGATCGCTACCCAAATTTTGCCTCGCTCGGCATCAATGGAAGACTTATTAAACCAAATTAACCAAGTCTTAGTTTTGAAAAGTCAACAGGGAATGGGGAATTGAGAATTGATAATAATAATCTCATTTCGGGTTGGATACTTATAATTAAAACTGAACATTGTTGGAAATGAAAATTCCCCGCATATGATATAGTTCATTCCCTATTTAGAGGAACTCGAATCAATTCATAAACACCGCGAGTGCCTAAATTCCTATAATCATTTGGTTTTAAACCCATTTCTACAAACTTCATTGGCTTCGAGATAATTAACATTGAGGGTGGCTGTACTTTTTTTACTGATTGCTCTTGTATATGCTTTGCGGCAATCTTAGTCAATTTGAGATAATTTACTGGTTTTTGAGTGTAAAAAACTACACTTGGCTTTTTAAAGCCAACCATGACTAATTCTTCGCTTGGTTGTTGTGCTTGTACTGCTATCGCAGATAATTCTCTTAGAGGTAACTGACGTTCACGATCCATCAAGAATAAAGTCGGCGTCAGGACAAAAATAAAAAATGCGGCAAATATAAGTAAATTAACGTACAAAAATTTGTGATAATTGCGCCTTATCAAGAAAGCAGTAAGTATTACGGCACCAAATAGTAACATGACTCCGCCTAGTAGATGTAAACCTGACTGTTGAAGTAGTTGACGAAAGTTCGGTGCATCCGGCTGGTTGCCGATTAATTGAGGTAAGTTAAACAGTGCTATTGCCAGTGCTGATAAAAATGATACATTTATCCAGCCACTCCAAAGTAATGATCGCGTAGGAGATGATGAGGAAGACGCAGAAACAGGGAGAAGCGGAGATACCGAGAGTGGTTCGTTTACATTGTCTGTGTCCCGGCGTCCACGCATTCCCGCGTCCTCCCTCCCCACTTGGAAGCCTTTGTGCGTCCTCGGATCTCTTTCCAAATCACTCCATAGCAGTGCTACGAGAATAGCCGAGGAAGGCATTAAGGGTAAGACATAGCTGGGAAGTTTGGTAACAGCTATGGTGAAAAAGCCAAAGACACCAACAAACCAGAAAAAGGCAAATAAACCGAGTTGTTCAGAGCGTTCTTGAAAGCGCCAGTATTTTCTTCGCCAAAACTTTAGTCTTGCGATTGCCACAGGCAAATACACAGAGTAAGGCGCAAAACCCAGGAGTACGACAACAAAGTAAAAATACCAAGGAGCTGCGTGACCATTAACGACTCCGGCAAAACGCTCTAGATTATGATAGCCAAAAAAGGAGTTAATATAATTCCAACCATTACGCCAAATCACTAGCGCATACCAAGGTACTGATAAACATAAGACAATCAGCATACCGAAGAGGAGGTGCATTTCCTGTAACACTTCCCACCAATTACCTAAATAGAGTACAAACGCACCGATAATTAAGCCAGGCAAGACAATTCCGATTGGTCCTTTAGTCAAAATTGCTGCAGCGATTAGTACATAAAAAGCTAAGTACCATCGGGAAGAGGACGCAAAGACGCGGAGAGAGGGAGAAAAAGAACTATTGACTCCTGAGTCCTGATTTTCTTTGCTTGCGTATCCTAGAAAAAAGCACAACAAAGCTGATGTCATACATCCAGTTAACAGCATATCAGAGACCCCTGTTCTACCCCAGACAATCATTTCTGGATTGAATGCCATGACAGCAGATCCCAAACAAGCTGTTAACCACCGTCTAGAAGGTCGAGAAACATTCTCTAAGTCGTCTTTTTTTAAAAAATGCCACTGCAAAGTGTAAAAAGCCAAACTGATGACGCAGAAGGCTGCAATTGCTGATGGGAGACGCACTGCCCACTCGTTCACCCCAACAATTGAATAGGCTAGAGCCTGACACCAATAAATCAAAGCAGGTTTATCGAAACGAGTTTCGCTATCAAAAAATGGCGTGATCCAATCACCTGTAACAAGCATTTGGCGAGAAGCCTCGGCAAACAGTGGCTCAGTCTCATCAATTAAGCCGATGCTACCCAAATTCCACCCGTATGCTACCCAACCAATCACAATCAACCACAGAATTGCTAGAGTTACAGCAAAAGCTCTTAGCTTCACTTTGTTTTTCATCCACCGATCAAAAACGCGATTAGTCATTTGATTTTGGATTTTGGATTGACTCCACAGTTGATACCGTTCACATGAGGATGCACAGATTTTAGATTTATGCCACAGATGAATCCGGAGGTTTATACCCGCAAAGAGTTATCAATGATGAATTATTATTCATCAGTTGTGAATTATCAAGACATGGACAAAGTACACAAAATTTCACCATTTTTAAGGGTGAGATGATGCCAACAAATTAAGTTGACTTTAGGACAGCTTTGTAGTTCCTACAAGCGGAGAGAAACTTAAGGATTAATGACTAATTGCCATTCTCCATTTTCGGGATTCCAAGTTGGTGACGAAGTTTCGCCAACAACATATGGTCCCCAGTAGCGACGGGAACCATCTTGTGCAAAGGCAACTAAAATATCTCCCTTCTCCAGCTTTAAGTTTCCTTTAGGTAAGGAGAGAATTAGCCCCTTCTCACTACCTTCTTGAGGCGCGAAATCCCAATGTGCTGGGACATCATATTTCGATTGCCCTGTGCCTGAGTCTGAGAGTGTTGATCGCCGCGCTAGTAAAGCAAGGCGTACAGCCTGAGCAGTTTGATTGCTCATTCGTAAACTTCCCGGTGCTACTTTTTTACTGGAGTTATGAAGACTTGTCAAGTCAGCATGATTATGCTGATTGGCAACTGCATGAGTAGTTGGTGTTAAAGTAGGCAATATTTGTGGTGAAGGTGAAACAGATGAGGCTTCTGTCGTAGGCGGTGAAGATGTTTCTGGTTGTGGTGGTTCAAAAGATACACTTACCTGATAGCATCCCATTGGCAGTAGAAGCAGTCCGAACGAACAAGCTACCAGAACAGCTTGACGATACGCTGGCGATTTCATATGGATAATTTTTAGGAATAAGTATTTTGTCTAGCCTTGACGCGTTAGCAGCTTATTATCAAACAGGCAAGTGGGGAAAACCGCCCTCTATAAGCTCTCCGGAAAATTACAAGTGCAAGGTATAAATTTTGTCGCGGTCAGCCCAAGCAATAAGTATATAGCAACACCTACATCCCTAGTATAGGAAATATAGAAAAAATATTTGACCTAGAAAAAAAGACTAACTGACTCGTTTACACCTATCATAAACGCTACTGTGTTTAATATGGAAAAAATGTCAGAAAATCTAGACGAACAAAAGTTCGATTGATGCAAAACACTCGAATCAACAACCTATTTGATGCTATTACTAGACGCTTAGGACAATGGTTTTTTAATCCTTGGCGACGATTCTCGCTTTTGGCGATCAGTTTTTTCTTCGGTTTTTTTTTGGGATCAGCAGTTGTGACGACTTCTGGACAAACGGCTGAGTGGGATGTTGTGACGGCTGGGATTCTCTTGGTGGTGACGGAATTTGGCAGCCGGAGCTTTTACCGTCACACTGACTTGCAGAAGCGATCGCTCTGGGTGGAATCACTCCATCTGTTAAAAGTTGGCCTTACCTACAGTCTGTTTTTGGAAGCCTTCAAGCTAGGTTCTTGAGGAGAGATGGAGGAGAAGAGAATGCAAGATCAGAGTCAAGTCTATCAAACAATCCAGATGCAACCAGAAGCAATGTTAAAGGTGTTACGCCCATTAGCAATGGAACTAGCATCACACCGCCAACAACTCGGTCATCCTTTTATACAAGGAATTTTAGGAGGACAAGGAACTGGCAAAACAACAATGTGTAAGGTTCTCTCCAAGATTCTCCAGCAAATGGGATACCGTACCTTAAGCTTATCTTTAGATGACTTATACAAAACTTATAGTGATCGCTTGATATTAAAACAGCTTGACTCGCGTTTGATTTGGCGTGGACCACCAGGAACTCATGATATTGAACTGGGGGTGAATACACTAGATCAAATTCGTCAGTACAAAAGTCCAGTTGCTGTTCCTCGCTTTGACAAATCTGCCTATGCAGGTGCTGGGGATCGAACCACCCCTCTGATTGTAGAGAATATAGATATTGTCCTGTTTGAAGGTTGGTTTGTGGGTGTGCGACCAATCGATCCAGCTAAATTCGACAATGCACCACCGCCGATTGTGACAGATGAGGATAAGATATTTGCCCGCGATCTGAACAACAAACTCAACGAATATCTAACCTTATGGGAGCGATTAGATAATTTGATTGTGCTGTTTCCTACAGATTATCGTCTTTCTTTAGAGTGGCGCAAACAAGCAGAACGACAGATGATTGCTGCTGGCAATTTAGGGATGACAGATGCACAAGTGGAGCAATTTGTCAATTATTTTTGGCGATCGCTCCACCCTGAATTATTTATCAGTCCAATAGTCAAATCCCCGACATTTATTGATTTAGTCATTGAGATTAATCCAGACCACAGTTTTGGTGCAGTCTATCAACCGTAATTGGTTAGTGGTTAGTGTTTTTTTGACAACCAACAACCAATAACTAACTATTTTCCAGACTGAATTCGCTTAATTAACTCGTAAAAAGGTTGCCAATTATCTTCTTGAGTAATTGCTTCCCAAACCGATTCAATCACAGGTTTTAATAACACGGTTTGAGGATTGCGACGAGCTAAGTTTTGGGCGATAACATCCATGTAATTTTGCTCGTAATCATTCAAAATTTTATGGTATGCTATGCACCAACTATCAAAAACTTCTGACGTTCCTGAAATTGGCACAATCCCTGAATCAGCCATAATTGTAGCTGGGTCATCTCGCCATTGAGATGAAAAGGTATGAGCCATTTCATAAAAAAATTGGTGATAACCAACTTGAGTATCTTGCAATAATTGAACCGTTAGATTCACAACTTCTTTAGCTACTGGATGTGGCAAGTGATCAAAACCCAGCTTTTTCAACATTAAAGAGTTGTATTCACTATGATAATGCTCATTAAAGCAGGCTAATCCCGCCTCCATATCGCTATTCGGGATAACAGACTTGAGTGCTTCACTAAGCATTTCTAAATTCAACTTACAGACATCTGGTTGCTGAGCGTAACAATAGCGTCCATAATAGTCGAAATATGCTGCGGTAAAATGGGGTAGATAGGTGGGAATAAATGCGTAAGGACCATAGTCAAAACTCTCCCCTGTAATCGACATATTATCAGTATTGAGAACGGCATGACAAAAGCCTGCTGCCATCCATTGCGCTACTAGTTCTGCTACCCGTTTGACTAATTCTGCATAAAACAAAACGTACTTGTCTGTTTCATCACTTAAGTGTTGGTAATAAGACGAGATAACGTGATTTAACAGTTTTTCCGTTAAATCCGGACGTCGTAAGTAATGCAGTCGTTCAAAAGTGCCAAATCGAATGTGCGATCGGCTCATTCTCACCATCACTGAAGAGCGAGTCGGGGAAGGTTCGTCACCCCGCCAGAGAGGCACACCTGTTTCAATTAAGCTTAGACAGCGTGAAGTTTTCACACCCATATAATGGAGTGCTTCTGCAGCGAGAACTTCCCTGACGCCGCCCTTAAGTGTAAGCATACCGTCGCCACCGCGAGAGTAAGGCGTCCTTCCAGAACCTTTAGTGCCAAAGTCGTACAATTCACCATCAATACCACGTACTTGCCCGTAGAGAAAGCCTCTACCGTCACCTAACCTGGGGTTGTATTCCCCAAACTGATAACCGTGGTAACGCAGCGCTAACAATGGTTGTCGTCCTTCAAATTTCCCAAAAGCGACGATGAAATCTTCTTCTGTGACGGCTTGAACATCTAGTCCTAATTTAGGCAGCAGTGCATCGTTACGCCATCGGAGAATATGTTCGGGAAATTCTTCTGCCGTAACTTCGTCGTAGTAATCATTACCCAAAGATTCTATTGCCGCTTCGTAGTTGAGGCAAAGAAAGGGATTATGAGAATTCTTGTTATTTGCAGTTTCAGCCAGAGTCATTGAGACTTATCCGCAAGTTAATGTAGATTTATAGTGAGTCGGGGTCTAAATGCCCATGATAGACGGAAACGAGCAATGCTTCTATCCTCAATATTACCTGAGAGTTAACTCTGTATTATTGAACTAAAAATCCCTCGGCTATTAGCTGGGGGACGAGGCAATACAGTTCGGATAAGCAGGGGAAGCAGGGGAAGCAGGGGAAGCAGGGGAGGCAGTTCGGGAAAGAGTTGGTGAAGAATTATTTCTTTCCCGAACTGCTGCTCTACTCAAGAAAGCTCCCCCTACCTGCCTTAACGAGTAAATTTCTTAACAGAACCGTATTGGGGGACGAGCAAATTAAAATATGATCGAAGTCTATGACTATGGTGTTATACCAGGTTGTGTCTGTGGGATGGATGACGGCGCTGATTGTTGGCTCGTTGATGATGGTTGTCCAGATCTCAAATTAGTTATTGCAGTATTGGCTTGCGATATAATTGCCTGGATACGGTTTTGTTCTTCCGGTTGCAATTTTAAATTTTCGACTGCGGCATCAGGCTTCTTGCCCTTACGTATTTGCTCTATAAATTTTTCGCGTTGAGCTTGATTTTGGTTTAACACTGCAAGAATTTCTGTGATTTCTTGTCTTCTCACGGCTAGAACCCGTGGATCTTGTGATCGCTTAGTTGATCGTCGCGTACCAGAGGGAACGTTGGGAGAGGTAGGAGTTCCACCAGTAGTTGAATTAGATCCGCCGCTAGAACCACTTGGAGTCGTTGGTGCGATTGGTGAAGTTGTCCCACCAGTCGTTGAACCAAATGGTAAGTTATTGCTTGCTTGTGCCAGACAAATGCTAGGAACCAGAGCTGCTAGAGCAAGGCTGGTGGAGAGCGCAGTCAAAAATTTGGTCAAGCTAATAGACATATTAAAAACTCCTCAATCACTTTGAGAACACGAATGTAATGAGTTTAACAATACGAGGATTGTGTAATGGAGGAGCGAACTTTGAATATACTCGCATTTGACTGTGAAGTTTTTGTGTATCTCTTATAAAAATTATGTGAAGTTTTCTGACTATTGATCTACTTCACTAAAGAATTT